>PQAL01000022.1 GCA_003105035.1 Anaerolineales bacterium
CTACGGCTGCCTCCTTCACCACCGGCTGCGGTAGCCTGCGCAACGCTTCCTCCATCTCGCGCGCCGTCTGATATCTCGCCTCACGGTTCTTCGCCAGGGCTTTCTCCACCACCCCCACCAGCCCCACTCCCAGGTCAGGGTGGAGCTCCCGCAGGTCTGGCACCGGGTCATTCAGGTGCATCATCATCAATGTCATCGCTGAATCTGCCTCGAACGGCGGCTTACCACTCAGCATCTCATATAACGTGATCCCGATCGAATATATATCCGCCCGACCATCCGTCTGCAACCCTCGGATCGCCTCCGGTGACATGTACATCGCCGTCCCCAGCACCGCTCCCGTCGCCGTGTGTTGCGCCCCACCCACCATGCGGGCGATCCCAAAATCCATCAGGATCGCCTTCCCGTTCACATCCAGCATGATGTTTGCCGGCTTGATATCTCGGTGGATCATCCCACGCTGGTGTGCATATTCCGCTGCATCACAGATATCCGCTGTATACCCCACCACCTCCCCTATGCTCATCCGCCGCCTGGCCCCGTTCAACCGCTTCAGACGCATCTGCAGCGTCTCCCCCACCACGTACTCCATCACCATGTAATATAAGTCACCATCGTGGCTGAAATCGTACACCTGCACGATATTCGGGTGACGCAGATGGGCCACCGCCGTCGCTTCCTCCTCAAACCGCCGGAAGAATTCCGGGTTGTTCGATAAGTGCGGATGGATCACCTTGATCGCCACTGCCCGTTTCAGGTTGGGGTCAAACGCCTTGTAGACCGATGCCATGCCCCCCTGCCCGATCAGCGACTGGATCTGGTACCGGCCTCCCAGCGTTTGTCCTTCCAGGTTCGTAATACTCATTCATGACCTCCGCGAATAGATATGAAGCTCATATTGCCCGACTCACTTCATACCCCATCTCTGCTGCAGGGATGAGTGAGTGCTGTCATTATTTTATCTGTGAAAACGGACTAACTTTTCCAAATATCTCTGTCAACGATCCGGTAATAAGACTGGATGAACGATAATTTCGGGCTCTCGTCTATACTGTCATATCTTGCCTTACAACCTGTGATTAGCCATCGTAACTACTGCTTGGTAATTCTTAGTGTCTCTGAATGTTTTAATAGTGAACCTTATGGCCAGATTAACTCCGGTGGATATTCGCCTGCTTTGTATTCATATACACCAATAACCGGGTTGGCACAGTCGCCATTTGATTTACAGGAAAGCACACCTGTCAGGCCTTTAAAATTACTTGTGGCTGCAATCGCGTCGCGCAGTGCCTGCCTCGGGATGTATAGTGTACCATCCGCATCTTGCACAGCCACTTTTTCAATGGCGGCGTTGAGGATATTAAACGCATCATAAGCATGAGCATGGAAAACATTGATCGGTTCTGTACCGAATTTAGCCTCATATTTAATAACAAACCGGTCGTATGCAGAGCCTTGAACAATTGGACTGGATACCATGAAGCCCTCGATGAATTTATCGCCAGCCTGCATCACATCGGGCGAAAACAAACCATCGGCACCCATTAACTCAATCGATTCAAGCCCCCGGATGACATGCGCCTGCTTGATAATATATGTTCCTGCTGGCAAGAAAACTGGGAAGTATATTAATTGCGGATTGCCTGTTGCGATTTCAGAAAGTACCGGCTTCATGTCAGTATCATCTGGCAAGATTGATTTTGAAGCGGTTATCTGGCCACCCAGCTTTATAAATTCATCCCTGAAAATCTCGGTCAGTTTTTCAGCGTATAAACTGCCGTCGTGGATAGTGGCTACCCGGCGGAATCCCAGGTTGTTGGATACGAAGTCAGCTGCTGCCGCTCCCTGGACGATATCGTTGTATGCCGTGCGGAAGTAGCCCGCGTAGTGGTTGCGGCTTCTGAGATCAGTGAGATCTGGCGTAGTATTCGAAGGCGAGATTACTACCAAACCAGCCCCGGTGAGTGCCGGTAAAGCCGCGCGCGCTTCGCTAGAGCAGGAAGTTCCAATCACAGCTACTATAGATGGATCGAGAGCCAACTTGGCACCTGCAGCTTCACCGCCTTCGGTGATGCAGCCACCATCCTCACCGTCAAATTGGATAGCGTGCCCCAGGATTTTTCCACCAGCATCATCGATGGCGATATCCACACCATTGCGCGAGTCGATTCCAATAGCAGAACTAGGACCAGTGATAGCTAGCAGGTAAGCAATATGGATAGGATCGGTTGGTCCGATCTTGACGCAGCCAAGAGGGTCGGTGCAGGAGAAGGATGTTACCGTCGGTAGGGTCGTGGTCTGTATCTCCGTCGGGGTCAGGCTGGGAAGAGATGTATTTGTGGGTTCGGGTGGTAATGTCTGGGTGGGTTTCACCGTGGAAGTTACCTGCAGGATTACATCAGTGTTTGAAGAAACCGGGATTACAACTGCACTTTCAAGTGTGGCAGATGGAGCTGGCTGAAATAAACCCCCACCACCCAGGAACTTGGTAAATCCGATATAGCCTCCCCCTCCCAAGACCAGGAGCAGCACCACAACCACCAACGCTATCCAGGCTTTGCCCTTCTTCTTCGCTGGCCCAGCTACCGGTTTACTGACCGGCTCGACCAACGTCGCCTGCTCTGGCACTGCAGCTTGTTTCACCACCGGCGTCACCGGCTTTACAGCTTCTTTGGCAGGTACCGCCACCCCCGCAGCCTCAATGACCGTCTCCCCTGTGTCTTTCACCAACCCTGCCTCCACCATCGTCGCTTCCACTGGCATAGGTGGTACTACGGCTGCCTCCTTCACCACC
>PQAL01000023.1 GCA_003105035.1 Anaerolineales bacterium
CCTTCAGCCCGGATGGAACCCGGATCATCTCTGCCAGCCAGGATAGAACTCTCAAGCTGTGGGACGCCGCCTGCGGGCAGGAGCTGCGCACCCTGAGCGGACACACCAATTTTGCCTTTGCCTTTGCTTTCAGCCCGGATGGAACCTGGATCGTCTCTGCCAGCCAGGACAAGACACTCAAACTATGGGAAGCCGCCAGCGGTCAGGAGCTAGCCACCCTCCCGCTTCCCGGCATCCTTGACTGTGTTGCGCTACACCCATGGAAACCGTTGGCAGCCTGCGGCGATTACGGTGGCAGCCTTCACTTCATCGAATTGGTTGGCGTGGTGTATGGACCGATTATCGTAACTCCGATCATAAAGAAGCATTTATTCAAACCAGAACTTTCAATTCGTTGTCCTGCCTGCCAGCATCGAATTTCGATAAATCAAGACCAACTTGACACCGAACTAACGTGCCCCACCCCGGGTTGCGGTTTACACCTGAAGATAAACTCATTTTCGATCCGCGTAGAGTGACCATGGATGCCCCCCTGAACTCAATAAAAACTAAAGCCATCCTAAAAGCCTTCTCGCGCGCCCTGCGGCGGGAAGCACACATACTCATGCAATACCCCGACCTCTTCTGGCAGCAGCAATTCAACCGTCTGCAGTGGGAGGGGGACGAGGTGAAGCAGGTGGTTGCTTTAGAACTCGAGAAGCGCAGTACACCGGGGGCAAAGCCGTGGGCGCATACCCACACCCCCTTTTCTGAATCTGAATCGCTGCAGCAAACCCTCGTCGGTCACACCGCAGAAGTCACCCGTTGCGCCGTCAGCTCCGATGGCAACTGGATCGTCTCCGCCAGCCAGGATAAGACCCTCAAAATCTGGGATCTCTCGACCGGTAGAGACCTCCACACACTCAAAGGGCATACCGGCATGCTTGGTTATGTTTACAGTTGCACGGTCAGTCCAGATAGCAAGTGGATTATCTCAGCGGGTGAAGACGGTGCACTCAAAACCTGGGATTCGGCATCTGGTAAAGAATTGCGTTCCATTTCCAGCTACGCCCGGGGTGCCGCCATCAGCCCCGACGGCACGTGGTTCGTTTCTGCGAATTCGCCGGTAATCAAGCTGTGGGACACCGCTACCGGCAAGGAACTGCGAGTGCTCTCAGGTCACACCGCACTGGTCAAAGCCTGCGCTGTCAGCCCTACTGGCAGGTTGATCTGCTCAGCCAGCAATGATAAAGCGCTCAAAATCTGGGATGCCGCTACGGGTAAAGAACTGCACACACTCACCGATCACGGCGGCATCGTGAACGACTGCGCCTTCAGCCCCGAAGGCACTCGAATCGTCTCTGCTAGCGGCGATACTACCTTAAAGATCTGGGATGCTGTCAGCGGTACGGAGTTACTCACCCTTTCAGGGCATACTGGCGGGGTAAACAGCTGCGCGGTAAGCCCTGACGGAAAATGGATTGTCTCCGCCAGTGAGGATCACACCTTGCGCGTGTGGGATGCCACCAGCGGTAGGGAGATGTGCACCCTCACCGGGCATGCCAGCTTTGTCAAGGGTTGTGCCGTCAGCCCGGATGGCATCTGGATTGTCTCCGCCAGCTCGGACAAGTCTTTGCGCCTGTGGAACATAGCTGATGCACTTGCTGGAGGGGAGCACACCCGCCAGCAGCCCGCCATGCAAAAAGTGACCGGCTGGGTCGGCGCCTGCGCGGTAAGCCCCAACGGTGCCTGGTTTGTCTCGGCAGGTTGGCAACAGCCACTGCGTGTGTGGGATGTCAAAAGTGGAAGGTTGCTGCGAGACCTGCAAGATCCTGGCTTGGAGGTGCGCGGCTGCGCAGTCAGCCCGGATGGCAGCCGGATTGCCACCGCCGGATCAGACTACCTCGTGCGGGTTTGGGATGCATTCAGTGGCACACAGCTGCTCGGTTTCAACGGGCACGCCAAGGAGGTCACTGGCTGTGCATTTTCACCTAATGGTGCGCGGATCATCTCTGTCAGTTGGGATCAAACACTGCGCATATTGGAAGCGTCTAGCTGCAGAGAACTGCTCTCCATCCCCGTCCGCGGCGGTGCCAACAGTTGTGCGTTCAGCCCAAAGGGGGATTGGATCGTCACTGCCGGCTGCGATAAAACCTTACGTATTTGGGATGCCACCAACGGGCAGGAGCTGCGCACCCTCTCCGGTCACACCGATGAGGTCAAGCGCTGTGTGGTGAGCATTGACGGCACGCGCATCCTCTCTGCCGGGCGGGATAGAACCCTGCGCCTGTGGGATGCTGCCACCGGCAGCGAACTACTCACCTTTTCCGGTCATAACGGCGGAGTGATGGATTGTGCAATCAGCCTTGATGGTAGATGGGTTATCTCTGCCAGCCAGGATAAGACTCTACGTGCCTGGGATGCTGTCACCGGCCAAGAACTGCTCTCAATCCCGCTGCCCGGTGGATTGCACTGCGTGGCATTGCACCCGTCGCAGCCACTGGCTGCTTGCGGTGATTCTGGAGGTGGTTTTCACCTGGTTGAAATGGTTGGCATAGAATCATTCATGCAGTCACGAATCAGGCGCGAGTCTGAACCGCCAGCCTTAAAGCTGCAACCCGAAGAGAAAAAGAAATGGCAGTTTTGGAAGAAATGACCGCCATCCTGCAAGCCTTCTCGCGTGCCCTGCGGCGTGAATCGCACGTCCTCACCCAGCACCCCGATCTTCTATGGCAGCAGATGTACAACCGCTTACAGTGGGAAGGGGAGGAAATTAAACAATTCCTTACACCGGAGCTAAGAAAACGCAGTACGCCAAGCGCCAGACCCTGGCTACGGCTCGACACCCCATATACAGAATCCAAAGCGATACTTCAAGTCATGGAAGGTAGTGGTTTCCCAATTTCTACTTGCGTCATTTCCCCCGATGGACGGTGGTTTGCATCGGCTGGATCAGACGAACCAATAATCATCTGGGATGCTTCAACTGGATTGAAAGTATGGACACGAGAGCTAAAGGTAGGGACAGGGGTGGTCAGTTGCAAGTTCTCATCAGACTGTCGCAAGCTCATTTCAACTAGTGATGATAAGCTGCTCCGTTTATGGAATACCGCCACGGGAGAGTTGCTACGCACCATAGCACTTTCAGGACACACTCTTTGGTTGACATCTTCCGCTTTATCACCAGACGAGCAGCACATCATAACTTCCAGTGAAGATAAAACAGTGCGTATATGGAATTTCGAAAACGGTCAGCTTGTACGCACCTTAACCGGGCATATGGATGGAGTATTTACGTGCATAGTATCGCCAGATGGCCGGTGGATTGCTTCGGCAGGCAGGGATAATACAATTCGGTTATGGGATTTTGAAACCGGTCAGTGCATCAGGATTCTAACCGGTCACACGAACAGTGTGAATGCGTGTTCTTTTTCACCCAATGGGCGATGGATGGTTACTGCGTCGCAAGATAAAACCCTTAAAATTTGGGATCCCATGACCGGGGATTGTTTACAAACCCTCGAAGGACACACGGAAGGCATTTATACTTGTGCATTTTCACCGGATGGACGTTTTATCGTTTCTGCGGGTTGGGATCTGACCCTGCGGCTATGGGATGCTGGTAACGGTATGTTGATTATGGTATATGAAGGTCATACCGAAACGATTTACACTTGTTTGTTTTCTCCTGATGGTCGGCGGCTCGTTTCTGGAAGTAAAGATGGAACTTTACGAATATGGGATGCAATTCTGCGTGAACGGGAAGAGTCCGCAAAACAGATGTCACTACCCAAGATGGTCAGTAGGTGTGCTTATTCACCCGATGGAAGTCTCCTGGTTACTGCTAATAGTGTCGGGGATATTGAGGTATGGGATGCAAATCTGAATAGCAAGTTGTTAACCCTGTCTGGTCATGATCAATGGATATTTGATTGTGTAATTTCACCTGATGGGAGCCAGATTCTTACTGCAGGTTGGGATGGTACGCTTCGGATATGGGATACCGATAAAGGACAACCTCTCGACACACTTCGAGATCATAAAGGTTCGGTAAATACCTGCGTGTTTTCTCCAAGCGGGCAATGGATGGTTTCCGGAGGTTCGGATCACACAATAATCCTGTGGGAGGTAAGCAGTCGACAGCATTTACTTACCCTTAAAGGGCATACTGGTGAGGTGAAAGCATGTGATATCTCACCTGATGAGACTCGCATTGTTTCTGCAAGTTGGGACCATAGTGTAAAAGTGTGGGATATAACCTCGGGAAATTCGGTGCTCTCACTAGATGGTGAAACAATTTATTTAGAATCATGCACGTTTTCTCCAGATGGAAATATGATCATTGCTGGCGGCGCAGCTAGGTTGAATTTGTGGGATGCAAACACCGGTCAGCTTTTGCATAAAATGGATGATATACAGGGAATTGTTAATGCTTGCCGGTTTATGCCGGATGGAAGTTTTATTGTTGCGATTTGCGAGGATAAAATATTACGTGTAATTGATCCAATAAATGGGAAAACGGAAGGTTGGTTGCCTCTACCAGGTGTATTATGGGATCTGGCAGTGCATCCTTGGGCGTCTAAATTTGTTTGCGTGGATGAGGTTGGCTCAATATATCAAGGTACATTCGTTGGCTATAAATTCAAGCCAATCATTGTCACAGCTACTTTGAAGAAGCGATGGCTGAAGAATGAGTATACAATTCGTTGTCCCGCCTGCCAGCAGTGTTTTCAAATCCTTGAAAATCAACTAAGCAGCGAGCTGACCTGTCCCACCCTGGGCTGTGGGTTATTGCTTATGATCAATCCATTCGCGAGACGTAAAACGGACTGACTAGATAGAAAACAATGTTTAACATGTTTGAGACTGATGGATATCCAAGTCTAAAGCTCCAATACCATATCACTACGAGCCTCACTGAAAGCCAGGCTGCTGAAGTTTCAATCCTAAAATGGGAGCTTCTCTATCACCCATACAGATATAGGTAACTTGTCGCGGATGATGCTATTCAAACCTGCGGATAATGAGCTTTGTACTCCTACGATTATCCAGATGAATGGTAGGATTGCCCCATTACTGGTGCCAGGCCTAGGGGTTGCGCAGAAAATCCTACACGGTTTTTTTACAGGCGGTTAAAATTTGCAACATTGAACTCTTAATCCAGGCGACTGTGGGATGAATCCGCTTTCTAAAGAGTTTTTGTGAGGAGACCTGATCGCAATATGCCAATGCCATATTATCGTAACACCAACTACACGCCGATCTTTGCGCTGCTCGGTATGGCGCTTATCTGCATCTTGTCTATTGCCACCCCAGTCTTTCAACCTGTCATAAATAATCTTGCGGGAGGCATAGTACTGCATGGATTTGAGACTGCCTTCCAGGATATGCAGCACCCCTACGGAACTGAGCATCTTTCTGGCCAGGCAACAATGGGCGAATTTGCTGGCAGCGAGCAAGGCTGTGATTTCTTTGTCGGCGAGGCGCGGCGCTTCGATGGCAACAAGGAGATTATCCTTGCCAACTATTCGAGACAGACAATAACCAGTAGACCTCTACAGGTGGTGTTCCTCGAAAGTGGGCAAATACCAGCCGCAGAGAGGAAATCCTTACCAGAACCGCTGAATGACCTGGCTAGTTGGGAACTTCCGTCAGGCGTAGCGCAGCAACCAGTATACCTGGTCTATCTTTTAGCTGTTGACTACGCAGGGGATCTACGCCTTGATTGCCGCTAGACCTAGGCACACCAGTCGACGAAGAAGGATGAGACCATTTTGATCGGTGAGAACCCTACGGAGATTAGCGATAGACATAGTAAGGTGTTGCATGCCTTCTCCCGCGCTCTGGGGCGTGAGGCGCATGTGCTCACCCAGCAACCCAACCTGCTCTGGCAGCAGCTCTATAATCGCCTTCAGTGGGAAGGGGAGGAGGTAAAACTGGTTATAACACCCGAATTTGCTCAACGTAGTGAGCGAGGGGCTAAACCGTGGTTACACCTGCAAAACCCCTCCCGGGAATCTGATATGTTGATTCGCACCCTAGAAGTTCACACCCGTTGGGTGATGAAGTGTGCGTTTTCACCAGATGGGCGTTTTATCTTTTCAACAAGTGACGATAATAGGCTACGAATTTGGGATCCAGAGACTGGACAGCTGGAACGAACCCTATTCTTGGAAGGACATACTGGTTCTGTGAGTAGGTGTGCGTTTTCGGCAGATGGATACCTGATCGTTTCTGCCAACCTAGACAGAACATTGCAGGTTTGGGAGACAATATCTGGAAAATCCCATAATGTGTGGCAGGCTACCCCACAAGTCCCCATGAGAGTCGCGCCTACTCTCGTACAAGCTCCACCTGCTCTAGTGAAAGAATGTGAATTCTCGCCGAATAACCACTTTATTATTTCTACAAGTACTGACAACATGCTGAGGCTGTGGGAGACTAAAACCGGCCAGTTACTGCGTACGCTTGAAGCTAATTCACCCGCTTTTACTTTCTCACCCGATGAGAGATTCTTTGTATCTACCAGTGATAATTCGCTACAGGTGTGGGAGATTTCTTCCGACCAGCCACTATATACTTTGGATGGCCATACCAAGGTAATAAATGCTTGTGCATTCTCGCCGGATGGGCACCTCATAGTCTCAGCTAGTGAGGACATGACGCTACGGATGTGGGAGGTCACCACCGGCCAGCCCTTATGCACTCTAGAGGGCCACACGAAGGGAGTAAACGCCTGTGCGTTCTCGCCGGATGGGCGTTTTATTGTCTCCTCGAGCAAGGATATGACACTACGAGTGTGGGATGGCGCAACCGGACAATTACTCTACATCCTGATCGGCCATACAAAAGATGTGAACGAGTGTGCATTTTCACCAGATGGTCGTTTCATCATCTCAGCTAGCAAGGATGAAACAATGAGGTTATGGCATTTTACCTCCGAACAACCGCAACATTTATTGGAGCATCCTACTGCCAGGGTAACAGCTTGTTTATTCTCACCAGACGGGTGTTTAATTCTGTCCAACACTGATTCATGGCGAGTGTTGGATATCGCTTCAGGAAAAACCTTGTGTACCTTGGAAGGTCTAACAGAATTGGTGGAAGCATGTGCGTTCAGCCCAGATGGACGCTTGATTGTCTCAGCTGTTAATCAAATAGTATTTCCGGGATGGAATGTCAACACAGGTCAGATGTATAACACCAAAGCATCTGAAAGAATAGGGGCGAAACAGTGTTTGTTCTCTCCAGATGGTCGTTTCGTGGTCTTCGGCTGGGGTAGAACATTAGAGCTGTGGGATTCTGCCTCAATGCAACCACTGTGTGCTCTGGAAGGCCACACCAGAAGTGTGGTGGCGTGCGCGTTCTCACCGGATGGGCGTTTATTAACCTCTGCTAGCGAAGACATGACACTACGGGTGTGGGATATCGCTACAGGTCGACCTTTACGAACGCTGAAAGGTCACACTGGAGTAGTGTTTTCCTGTGCATTTTCTCCGGATGGACGCATGATTATCTCTGCTAGTGAAGATATGACAATACGGGTGTGGGATGCCACGACTGGCCAATTACTCCACAGCCTGATCGGCCATACTCTCAGCGTGTATAAGTGTGCGTTTTCACCAGATGGTCGTTTCATTCTCTCGGCCAGTAAGGATAAAACGTTACGGGTATGGCACCCGGGCAAGGCTGATATGCTGGCGAGCCTACCTTTTCCAGGTGAATTTTCGGAGCTTGGATTTCATCCCACCAAGCCTCAAATCTTGTGCGGTGACGAAAGCGGTTCTATATACCAGTTTGAGATTGTCGGATTTGATTTTGGACCAACTATTGTTTCTGCTGAAAAGGTAGTTGATGGAGTCAAGGTTCGCTGCCCGACCTGCCAGCATCTTTTTCTGATCAAAGCTGACAGCTTGGATGGTGAGCTTGACTGTCCAAAGATAGGTTGTGCTACAAAGTTAAGGGTCACCCCATTTACGATCAGCCAATCAAACAGTCTGGATCAGGCACTTCAGATCTCAGATTCTATTAGTGGTCAGCTCCCACATGATATGGATGGGCATACATCAAGTGTGATTGTATGTGGGTATTCACCAGAACGGAAATTTTACGCGGGTTGCGACAACAAGACAGTACTGGTGTGGAGCTCCACCACCGGCCAAGCAACAAATATCATAGTTGGTCACAACGGCGCTGTACGGGCATGTGCATTTTCCCCGGATGGGCAATCCATTCTCACTGCCAAAAATAAAACTCTGCAACTCTGGAACGCACACACAGGAAATCTAAGGCACACTCTTCACGGACATACAGGCATTGTGAACGCATTTGCATTTTCGCATGATGGACATACCATTGTCACAGCAAGTGATGATAAAACTCTTAGGTTATGGGATCTTGACTCCGCCAACCTGATAAAGTGTCTGATTAGCCATACTGCCAGAGTAAACGCATGCATGGTCTTGCCAAATTGGCGCTTACTAATATCCGCTAGTGATGATGAGACGCTACGTGTTTGGAACACAGCCACAGATGAATCACACATCCTAATAAAACACAAAGGTCCTCCCAAGGCATGCGCCTTATCGCCAGACGGGTCATTCATCCTCTCCTGCAATGAAGATAAATTATATGTATGGAATTCGCGTTTTGGTCAACTACTTTATTCCCTGGAAGGTCATACAAGCATAGTAAACGCGTGTGCTTTCTCTCCGAATGGGCATTTCATACTCTCAGCCAGCGATGATAAAACGATAAGAATGTGGGATACATACACTTACCAGCCTCTACAGGTTTTTAAAGGTCATTTGGGGAGTGTTAAATCCTGTGCATTCTCGCCGGATGGTCAGTTTGTTATTTCTGTTAGCGATGACAATAAGCTATGCATATGGCACCCTTACAGCGGTGTGAACCTGGCATATTTCTCATTTCCAGACGGGCTCTGTTCTATGGGACTGCATCCCACATCGCCGCAGGTAGTTTGCGGTGACAGAGGTGGTGCTATCTATCGTTTTGAAATTCCCGGAATCGAGTATGGACCAATCCTTGTCACCGCTGTCGAAACAGTACAAAAGATAGAAGTTCATTGCCCGGCCTGCCAGCAGCTTATTCCAATCCGTGAAAACCAACTTGGTAGCGAAATGACCTGCCCCACCCCGGGCTGCGGTCTGCGCTTGAAGATCAACCCGTTTGTGATACATATGACTTGATTATGAATGACCACACAACTATCAATAAAAACAAAGATAATCTCGAAGTTTCCTCCCACGATCTGGATTCAGAAACCAGCCTGGAAGGAGAGAAGGCGAAATCCTTATCCATAGTACTGGGTGCACTGCGCCTCTCAGCCCATGCGGTATCTCGAGATCCCGATCAGCTCCCCAGTCAGCTAACAGGGCGGCTTTTAGAAAGCCACGAGCGGGCGATCACTCGGATATTGGAGCAAATTCGCCAAGAAGTCAAGTACCCTTGGCTGCGACCCCTGACGGCAAGCCTTCCACCACCGGGAGGACCCCTGGTCCGCAGTCTGAGTGGACATAGCGGTGCTATCTGGGCTGTAGCAGCGACAGCTGACGGGCGGCGAGTGGTATCTGCTTCGGAAGATCAGACGCTGATTGTGTGGGACCTGGTAAGAAGCGAGGTGTTGGTTACTTTACGCGGGCATAGTGATGCGATTACTGCAGTGGCAATCACGGCCGATGGGCGGCGGGCGGTATCTGCATCGATCGACAAAACACTAAAGGTGTGGGACCTGGAAACTGGAGTGGAGCTGATGACCCTATTTGGGCATGCCAGCTCTGTATTTGCTGTGGCTGTAACACCTGACGGTCAACGAGTTGTGTCAGGGTCGAACGACAAGACTCTGAAGGTATGGGATCTTGGGAGTGGGATGGTGCGAACTACCTTCAGCGGGCATAGCGACACGATCCGAGCCGTGATTGTGACACCCGATGGGCGCAGAGTGATATCGGCATCGGACGACAGGACACTGAAGGTATGGGATTTGGAGAACGGCACAGAGATGGCTACCCTGCACGGGCATGATCAGCCGGTCATGACGGTAGCAGTGACATACGACGGGCGGCTGGCGGTGTCCGGGTCAATTAATGGGGAGCTTAAGGTGTGGAACCTGGAACGAAGAGCGGAGCAAGCCACCTTGCGCGGGCATGGCTATGCGGTTAATGCCATCGCGGTGACGCCAGATGGGCAGCGAGCGTTGTCGGCCTCAGACGACAAGACGTTGAAGGTATGGGATTTACAAAGTTGTGAAGAGCTGAGCACTCTGCGCGGGCATGGTGGATCTGCCTTAGCTGTAGAAGTGATGTCTGACGGTCAGTTGGCGGTGTCGGGCTCGTTTGACAACACACTGAAGGTATGGAACCTGGAGATCGGGATCGAGCAAGGCACCCAGTCCAGGCAAAGCTACACGATTGGGACTGTGGTGATTACTCCCGATGGGCAGCGAGTGGTGTCTGGGATAAAGTACATTGATCTCGGGGAAATGACGCTGAAAGTGTGGGACCTGAAGAAACGGGCTGAATTAGCTACCTTTGGCGGGTTTAGAGATATCTTGGCTGTGGCGGTGACACCCGACGGGCGGCGAGCTGTAGTCGGGTCGGATAAAGCGCTGATGGTGCGTGACCTTGAGAGTGGGGTAGAGCTTGCCACCCTGAGTGGCCATAGTGATCGGGTCTCTGCTGTTGCCGTGATGCCTGATGGCTTCCGGGCCGTGTGCGGGTCAGACGACAAGACTATAAAGATATGGGACATTTCAGTTGCCCGTAAAGTAGGAGAGCAAAGTCGGGCGGAGCTTGCCACCTTTCACGGGCATGGTGAAAAGGTCAGGACAGTGACGGTAACGCCCGATGGGTGCAGGGTGATATCTGGTTCGAACGACAAGACATTGAAGGTGTGGAACCTGGAGAGTGGAGCAGAGCTGGCTACCCTTGCCGGGCATGGCGATGGAGTCAATACCGTGGCGGTAACTACCGATGGTAGGCGGGTGGTGTCGGGGTCGAATGACAAGACGCTGAAGGTATGGAACCTGGAGAGTGGTGCAGAGCTGGTCACCCTTTCTGGGCATAGCAACTTAATTAATACTGTTGTAGTGATGCCCGACGGGAGTCGGGCGGTATCAGTGTCGGACGACAACACGTTGAAGGTATGGGACCTGGAGTTGGGAAAGGAATTGGCTACTTTCACAGACGAAGGTCATCTCGTTGCGTGTGATGTGTCTCCTGATGGCGCCACCATCGTTGCCGGCGGGGTTAGCGGTCAGGTTCACTACCTGCGATTGGAAGGCATCACCCCCGGTCCAACGGTGGTGACTGCCTGGCGAGCGACTGGCGATCGAAACCTAGCCTTCGGCTGCCCGTATTGTTGCACCTGGTCAGAGATCCCCGGATTTGCTTTGGGAACTGAAATTGCCTGTCCTCACTGCGGTAAACCAATCAAGCTGAACCCGTTTGTGGTGATGGCAGAGTTGCCTTCGAATATGAGGCAATCCCCGAATATGGTCAGCGAAGATCTGCTCAACGAGTTGAATCAACCATTATTTGTGGTCAGTGTAGACCGACCTAAGGAGGTCACCCAACCCCCGGTTGTGATAAGCATAGAGCAGCCCAAGGAGGTACGCCAACCTCCAACCCTTCGCTGCACTCTGGCAGGCCATACCAGTTATATATTGGGATGTGCGATAAGCCCAAATGGGGCTACGGTTGTCTCCGCCAGCGATGATAAGACGCTGCGGGTGTGGGATGCAGTCAATGGGAGGCTGCTTCAGACTTTCGTCGGTCACAGCGGAGCTGTCAACGGTTGTGCGGTAAGCCCCGACGAAGTCTGGATCGTTTCTGCAGGTGGGCTGATGGACTGTACGCTTAAAACCTGGGATCTTGCTAGCGGGAGGGTGCTGCGGACTCTTACCGGTCATACTGGTGCTGTGAAGGGATGTGCGGTGAGTTCCGACGGAGCATGGATCGTATCTGCCAGCGCAGATAATACGCTACGGGTGTGGAATGCTGCTTCTGGGAGGGAGCTACGAACTCTCTCCGGACACGCCACACCTGTTTATGGTTGTGCAGTAAGCCCTGATGGGAAATGGATTCTTTCTGCCGGCCATGACAAGACGCTGAGGATGTGGGATGCGGCCTCCGGGAGGGAGTTGCGCACACTCATCGGCCACACTGGCGAGGTGAACGGGTGTGCAATTAGCCCGGATGGAACCTGGATCGTTTCCGCCAGCAGGGATAAGACGATGCGAGTGTGGGATAAAGCTACAGGGAGGGAGCTGCTCACACTAATCGGTCACAATTTCGAGGTGATTGGGTGTGCAGTGAGTCCGGACGGAGCCTGGATCGTTTCCGCCAGCCATGATAAAACGCTACGAGTGTGGGATGCTACCACAGGCATTGAGAGGCTTATGCTTCCATTGCCTGGAGCACTCCTATGCATGGCGCTGCACCCATCGCAGCCGGTCGTGGCCTGCGGAGATGAGGCTGGAAGAGTCTACCTGGTCGACCTGGTGGGCATTGAATACGGACCGCTCTTCGTCACTGCCACCCCTACAAAGGGGCTGGGATTGGTGGTGCGCTGCCCTACATGTCAAAACAGGTTTGCAGTCGAAGCCGAGGAAATGGGTAGTGAGTACATATGTCGGCCGGGTTGCGGGACGCGCATGAAGATCAATCCCTTCGTTACACTTACTGCACAACCTGCCGATAAGGAAGGTTGGCTTTCAAGATTGCGAAAAAAGAAATAATGAAAAAAATTAACTCCATCGAGTTTGCTACAGGTTTCTTCATGGGAGTTTTCTTCGGATTTTTCATCGAAGGTGTCTTCATCACGCTATACAATCTGCTAAGTAACTGGCTAGGATGGAAATCCATAAACATTGTCTGGTGGATGTGGATCCCTTTGCCAATAGTGAGCGGGTTGATCATGGGCAAGGCGATCGCCAGCTTGCACCTGGAGGATTATTGATTATTTATTCACATATCCTGTATATAATACATGAAGGTTTATATACAAACAGCCCATAACATAATTGGATACAGAGATTCAGCACATTGGATGCTACCCGGCCAAGATGCTCTTCTGGTCAGTTTCTGAGCATCTTGCACATAATGACCTGGGTAATGTTCTTTCAATAATGGAATTCAATGATGCTTATCTGGAATTACCCTGAGACCTCAACCGACCCACACATCCTCGCTGACCTGGCGGAATGTCCCTTCTGCGCTGTTCACCTTCAGCGCTTGTTCTGGGATCAGCGAAAAAACAGCAGCCATAACCAGGATTACGATGACCTGCTGGGATTTTTCTGCCCATCCTGCGGCTGGTGGAAAGTGATCCGCGAGACTGGCATCTGGAGCCCTCCCAATCCCAGGCATATGCCGAAATTCGTCTATCAGAAGTTCTGTCAGGCAGGAGCTGTGATGAATCTATTTCCAGGGGATCTCAATGCTAAACTTGAATATCTCCAATCCATCCTCTGGGGTAACTTTACCGGCGGGTTTGCGAGAGGCCTTAGCGATGAGGAAATTGTGGCGAGCGTCTTTGATTCGCAAGGATATAAAGTTCTCGTCACTGGCAACGTAAAAGATCAAGGCAAGATTGTAATCCTGACCAAAGATGCAGAGAAGATTGGCTTACTTGTGAACGACAGCGAAAGTGCATTCTTGGTGGAACAGATTTTATCTATAACAGGCGTGATAATACTAGGAGGAGAAACGAAAGGAGTTTTTGTAACGACCTCCAAATCTCAAAAGGTCATAGATTCCACCACAAGATCGATCAATTTTTATGGCGGTCCAATTGAGCTCGTTGATGTGAAACGCCTTTATGATGCACTGGGATTGGTGCAGATTCCACCATACAGCTCGCAGGAAAATTTTCTGGGCATGCATACACTTGATGGATTGGTCAGGGTCAAGGCAAGCGATAGTTTTTAATCGAGTTGAGATGTTTATGGCGCATGTTTCTCACACATTCAACGTTTTTGTGCACGCTTAAAATGTTGAGATAATTGCATGAATAGAAAGAATCTATGGATACCAGTGAATTCCTGAAGCTATTCAATGAAAATGAAATGCATGTTTCCAATCAGGATTTGGCTGTCTATAACCGGGGCTGGTTTTAGAAGATACCCACAGCCAAGCACTAATTGAAGATTCTAAACATATGCTCGAGGAATCATCATTCTAGATGGGACTTGACAACTACGCCAGCCGCTGTAAAGATAATATTTTACTAACAGAAGCCGATCGGCAAGCATTTTCCGACGCAGATATCAATCTGTGGGGAGGATTATTCAGCGGGGAAGATGGAAGCTTCAGAGGTGAGATGTATGATTTACTCTTGCTGGATGTCACCGGAGTGAGCCCACTACAGGCCTGGATACCGCCGGAGATTGTCCAAGAAATGTACCGGGCGCTGTTATATTGCGCTCCAGCTACAATTCTGTATATGTACCAGCAAGACTTCGTGGATAGGGATGAAGAATATAGAGGCCCTAGTCTGGAAGAATTGACCACCAATATATTGGAACTACGCAAGTTCTTTCGAGTTTGCACGGAGAGGGGCCTTGGCTTGATTGGAGATTTTTGATCTAACTCGATATGAATACTGTTGAGTTTTTGAAGCTCTACGAAGATGATGAAATGGATTTTTCCGGGCAGGATTTGCACGGTATCAACCTGGAATGCCTGAATTTAGACGGTTTCGATTTCTCGCATACCAATCTCCGCAATGCCCACCTGCAAAAAGCCAACCTGGAAACAACCAATTTGAGTGGAGCCTGCCTGGATGGAGCAAACCTGTCCTCTACCACCCTGGGTGGGGCAAATTTATCAGGAGCCAGTTTAGTCGATACTAATCTGGGTGAGGCAGATCTGAGTGAGGCTACATTATTGAAAACCATCCTGCGGAAAGCCAACCTGAACAAGGCCACCTTGCGCAAAGCAAGCCTGGAAGGAGCAGACTTAACTGAAGCCAGCTTGGAAACCGCTGATCTGGAAATGGCTAAGCTCCAAAATACCCGCTTGTGTTCCGCAAACCTTCGTCAAGCTAATCTTCTCGGGGCAGACCTCAGTAAAGCAGATTTGAGCGCGGCTGATTTGCGCGAAGCCGATCTTTGCGAGGCAGATCTGAGTGGCACAATACTACGCGGTGCCGACTTCCGCCTGGCAAACCTGGAATCTGCCGACCTGCGTCTGGCTGATCTTCAAGGCGCTCGATTTGAAGGAGCCAGGCTGGGAGGAGCTCAGATCGATACACCCCAATTTCTACCCGAGCGTGAGCGGACCTTGTGGGAAGTGCTCACCCTGGGTGGGGCTGAAAAGGATATGCACGGTGTGGACTGGCACGGGTTGGAGCTGATCGGCGTCGAGCTGTGGGATGCAGATTTGTCCAATGCAAACCTGGTGGGGGTAAATCTGGATAATGCTGACCTGAGTGGAGCCAATCTAAAGGATGCGAATCTGTCTCAGGCAATACTGTCTGGAGCTAACCTATCGGAGGCGGATCTGAGTGGCGCGATTCTTATAAATGCGCGCCT
This sequence comes from Anaerolineales bacterium, assembly GCA_003105035.1. NCBI lineage: Bacteria > Bacillati > Chloroflexota > Anaerolineae > Anaerolineales > Anaerolineales bacterium. The sequence continues at coordinate 15,533 of PQAL01000023.1, forward strand.
GGGACGGGACATTACCCCTGCTGCAAACCTTCAGGGAGCTATTTTAACCAGAGCAAACTTATTCGAAGCCTACATGGTAGAGGTTAACTTAAACAATGCAAATCTAAGTGGTGCCAACCTGCGCCGGGCTGACCTGCGTAAAGCGCAGGTAGTCGATGCGATATTTGAAGACACATTACTCGAGGAAACAAAACTACCACGCACAATTTCCGAGGAGCAACTCACAGAAGCGAGGTTCATCCGCCAGCGCTGGGAGCTGTATGAGGCAGTCGGTCCATACAATACGAAACGAGCCTTCATACTAAGAATGTGCGATTATGTAGACGGTCAACTGATCTTTGAAGGATTTGAAAGTTTCGAAGGCGCAGTTGAGCTGGTATTGGACATCCTGCAACAGTATTGGATCGACCCGCATGGAAGTGAAGGAAAACACATCTTGAATATCTTCTGCAGGCATGCAAGTAAAGATATGTACGGGGATTTTGAACGATGGCGTCTATGTGAACAATGTGGGCTTGATTTTAAACCACCCCTATCGCTTGAATATGTTTTTCGGATTGCCGAAAGCGCTCCGATTCTCTGCCCAGCGTGTTATCGCACATGGAAAAAAGCTTCGGAGGGTAAGCATCAGAGCGAGATTCAATGATCAACTGGAGTAATGTAACTATTCTATTCTATGGAGTGCTGGGCACATTGGTCCTGCTGTTGATTCAATGGCTTATCAGCCTTTTCCTGCCGAAACTCCCGATGGAAGTGATAGAAAGTATGCAGCACGTCCAGCAGACAACCATTGATGGCAATTACCAGGGAGATGCGGATATCTACAACTTCGACCGGGCGCTGATGGAAGCGGAATTGGAACATCCTCGCTCGACTCTAAGCCTTTATTACAACCAGCCGGCTGCAATTATTTCCAGGCTGTTGGGCAGCATCCTGGTTTCCTTTACCATCACCGGCTGGGTGCTGGAAAGCTTTGGCTTCAACTGCATATCCTTTCTTGTGCTGCTCTTTGGCATCAGCTTACTCTTTTACCCGATTATGACCTGGAATAGCTCGAGACCCACCCTTAAAAATCAGAAAAACGAGTAAAGATATGGCGAAACTGACGATTGATAATACCCTGCTCTCTTCTCTACTCGACGACATAGCGCCGTTGGTGAGTTATGCAACCGGATGGGAACTGCAATTACACTCGCTTCACAGTCGTGTCCTTCCAAAAGAGCATGGTTATGAAGAAATCCTGATCGGTAGGTTTCAACACCTCGGCATCCAAGGCTGGGATGAAATAATGCCTGACTTTCTTGAGCGTATGATTGAATTTCTTATCGAGGAGAATACATTGGCAGCTTATATGTCTGGAGCAGGGGAGATCGTGGTCATTCGTGAGAATGTGGATGACAGCAACATGGATGGATTGAGACTCATTCTTGCTCATGAGCTTGTCCATCGCAGCCAGCACATGGCAGATGGCAGCATATTCTCTCACCTGGATAATCTCCTGCGGCAAGCCATCATGGAAATGCAGTCTGATACAACCAATATTCTAAGGGTGCGACTTATCTTCGAGCAAATGCAACCGATCATGACCCTACTGGAAAGCCACGCTGCCTACATCCAGGGATTCTTGAAGCAAACATATTTTCCAGATGCCCGGGTCGAAACACACTTCAATATCGCTTCTTTGTTGATGAGGTTGATTGGGATGCCTAAGATTGCCCAGTATACAGATGGAATACCTCAGGTCGCTGCAGCTGCCAAATCCGGAAATATTGAATCACTCTACGCTGGATTTGGGAGTTAAGCAGAAGTCGGGATATTATTGTTCGCCGAGTTGAGGGTGGATAGATCTTTACTAGAGAAGACCGTCAGGCTTTTGTGTAGGCAGAAATAAATCTCGGCCACTGGTATAGCATCGAGTATCAGATCAGTTTCAGCGGCAGACTCAACGATTATTTATTGTTCCAGATAACTGGCCAATCACTTTTTTCATCCGTACCTCATCTACCTCGGTTAAGGAAATCTATAATAAATCTATGACCAATCACGAATGATATATCGGCGCCGAACAAATAGTTAGAATATATGTTCTATTATTTCTCAATCTGTGTTATGATGACCAAGGCGTATTCGTGGATACACTAAGTGCCGTACATTCCTTGGAATATATTGACGTATGAGAATCCTGAGTAAAAAACTTGGTATCACCCCAGAAAATTTAGATCGCATCGTGGAGATATTTCTTATTGAGTATAAGTTTGTAAGAGAGCAATCCGGTGAAAAACTATCGATCCTGGACAAAACCTGTAAGTATGATCGACCAGAGGTTTACCTTGATAATAGGGTGGTGTGTTTGGTGTATGCCCTCCCTCTAACCGATACCACCTCTCGGGTAATTGTTGAAGCAGCGTCCGACTCTGGCGAAGGTTTGACCCAAATACAAAAACTGAGCGATTATATTCTAGAAATCGCTACTGAATATGAGCTAAAGATAACCGTCGATCACCAAAAGGCGGACCACCTGAAAGGTGGCAGGCCGAAAAATGAGGCGAACGAATTTGCTTATCATCAGGTGAATGTTTTAGGTAGGCCTCCAGCGGAGGTATATCCGGAATGGGAAAAAATGAAAGGGGAATCCATATCTCTCCTCGTGGATCCCAGAGACAGTTTCCGAAAGGCAATCAGGAAAAAACCGAATTAACGGATTAATCACTATATTTTCCATTTCGAATTTTATAAAATCTGATCGAACATAAAAAACTCGATCAGATTTTTTTTGGAGAAACCATGAACGCACGCATTGTAATCACTCTAGACCCCGACGAAGCCAAAGCCTTGATCCAACTAGCCCAGGACCAGTACCGTCATCCACGTGAGCTGGTTGCCCTACTGATTCACAACGAGCTGGAAAAATCGGGGTTGCTGGACAAGGTTCAGCATCGGGTTGAAGAATTGCAAGCCCAAGCTGCTCCCAATTTCGATGGGCATACTACTGGTTAAAACATCAGCCGCTGATATTGCTCAAATATCAGGTGAGAGACTTATGCTTGGTGTGGCAATGACTTTTCAGGGAGCCATCGAGATAATCCATGAGTAAGTTTGACCTGCTTCAAATCATCGTACAAAGGCTAGACCGGGCTGGATCACCCGATAATAAGTGGCCAGATAGCAAAGGTGAGTATTGGGCGTTATGTCCATATCATAATGATCAACATCCCACGAATTTCTCTGTTTCAGAAAAAGGTTTCAAGTGTTTTGTTTGTGGTGAATCTGGAGGTTTGCGCAAGCTGGCAGACATGCTCGATATCGAAATACCGAGTTCTGACCACAACGAGGCATCTCCAGCAACATTAGAAAGTTATTCAGAATACAAACGATTGCCAATAGAATTTCTAAATGAGCTGGGGATTAAGACTACAGAACGAGGCGGGAAAAAATGCCTGCGCATCCCCTATTTTGATAAAAACGGGAGTGAGCTTGCTTATCGTATCCGCTGGAACATCGGGGGAGATAAGGAACAGCGATTTTCCTGGAAGTCAAAATCAAAAATATACCCTTATGGCCTCTGGCGCGCATGTGCCGCGTCTGTTGGAGGCGCCCGCGCTGAGGATCTTGGATGCGTGCAGGTGTGCACGCGTAATGGAGGGGATAAAAAGACACTTTTTTTGGTGGAGGGGGAGAGCGATGCACAGACCTTGTGGTATTACGGCTTCGATGCCTTGGGGATCCCCGGTGCCACGAATTGGAAAAAGTATTTTTGCCAGTATTTGGAGGGCTATCAAGTTTATGTCTGGCAGGAGCCTGATGAGGGTGGCAAGGCTTTTATCGACTCGGTAGGCAAGGACCTGCCAGAGATCTTTGTCATCCATCCTCCAGCGGGCCGTAAAGATATTTCAGAATGCCATCTATGGGGAGATGATGTTCAACAGCTCATCAAAGAGCTGATCCAAAATGCTATCCCCTATTCGGTGATCCAGGCTGAACAACAGAAGAATGATGCCATTAAAGCTGCTGGAATAGCTGGGGATTTGCTTAACTGTCCTGACATTCTGTCAGAATTTTCTAATGCCTGCACAGCCCTTGGCTTGGTGGGCGAAGAACGGAATGCCAAGTTGTTATATCTAGCACTGACCTCCAGGGTCTTGCAAAGGCTGGTGAGCATCGTTCTCAAAGGGACCTCCAGCGCCGGCAAATCATTTACGGTCGAGTGTGTGTTGCGGTTCTTCCCAAACTCAGCCTACTATGCCCTTTCTTCCATGTCGGAGAAGGCCATGGCATACTCAAAGGAGCCTTTGAGCCATCGTTATCTGGTACTGTTTGAAACTGCAGGGATGAATTCTGATTTCGGCAGCTATCTATTGCGGAGTCTTTTATCAGAAGGCAAGATCAGGTACGAGACGGTTGAAAAATCGGCTGAGGGGCTACAACCCCGGTTGATTGAGCGTGAAGGACCAACTGGATTGATCCTGACCACTACCTGGGCTCATATCCACCCGGAGAATGAAACCCGCATGCTCAGCCTGGTGGCGAAGGATGACCGAACCCAGACTGCCTCAATCATGCTGAAGCTGGCTGAGCAGATGAACGGGAAAGGACCAAGGATTCTCGATCTGGAACCCTGGATTGCTTTCCAAAAATGGATCGAATTGGCCGGGAATCACTCTGTGGAGATCCCTTATGGCCCGCAGCTAGCGGCACTGACAAGCCCTAAGGATGTCAGGTTGCGCAGGGATTTTACCCAGGTCTTGAATCTCATTTCTGCCAGTGCGATATTGCATCAGATGAACCGGGAAACCGAGCCAATAACCAACCGGATCATCGCAAGCCTCGACGACTATAGGACCATTTACGCATTGGTCTCTGACCTGCTCAATGACTTGTTGAGGGCAACTGTCAGCCCAGCTACACAAGCGACGGTGGAAGCGGTTAAACATCTTACCCGAGATGAAAAGCCTGCCACGATTACCCAGGTTGCCAAGGAGTTGAATATCGATCGATCGGCAGCCTCACGGCGGGTTGCAGTCGCACTGGATCATGGGTATTTGCGTAACCTGGAGGACCATGAGCGCCGCCCTGCCAAATTGATGCCGGGAGATCAAATGCCTGAGGAGGAAGGGATATTGCCATCTCCTGAAAGACTGCTTGAAAAAATAAATGCTAATCCTATCCCCTCCGACACGCCTGCACGCGTGCACGCCTCGGAAGCTACAGGTGATATAGAAGCTCAGCTCACTCATGCTGATAGACTGGCAGTGCGTGCTCGGGAGATGGATGAGGCTGGGGATCATGCCGGTGCAGATCAATTACGCAAAGGACACGACCAGATCTTCGAGGCGATCTATGAACAGCTGGACTAATTTATTGTCATGGGGGGAGGGGGTGAAAAAGTTTTCATTTGGGGAACAGCAAGCGGGCGAGGTGCTCCACGCTAAAAAATGTGGGAATGTGAGGAAATCATGCCAGCACGAAAGCCATTAATACTACATAGTGACACAGATAGGCATACAACCCGGCATGAAGCCAGGGCTGCTGCTGAGGATGCAATTACTGTGCGGAAAGAGCTACCCATTCAGCCTCCAAAGGAGCTGAACGAATACCCAGTGGCACAGGAGTGTTGGCGTTTTCATGTCAAGTTGTACAACAGCATGGCTGGTTTCCTTGCTACACCACTGGACCAGCACATTTTGATTGAATACTGTTTGGGTTGGGCTTATCTCGCAGAGCTGCGTTTTATACGGAAATTAGCAATGGATAAAAAGATGTTTGAACTTTATGTATCCGTTGATCAGCGCATGGACCGCAAGGGTGCCAGGTTGGACACGTTGAGGCAGCAATTGTACTTGACACCCAGATCCAGGGCGGGTGTTGCGCCAGTAGAAAAAGAGTCTGACGAGGTCGAACCGCCTATTCCTGAGGGTGGTTACGATATGCAGTATTACCTGAAAACAGGAAAATGGAAGGAGGAAGAATGAGAAAACTCAAAAATAAGCTAGCCTGGCCTCCAAATTGGCCGCCTGATACGATCCTACCGCCAGGTGTAGAACCCGAAATTTCGATGGATGAGCTGCTGGATAACTCGGCAGAAGAAAATGCGGTGCTTTATTATCGAAGATCGGGACGTATTCGTGACCCCCATCCCGAACTATTCGAGGATGCAGAAGAGGTGGACTTATATTGTTATGTACGGCCATTGCTTCCTGGTGGTTTATTGCCCTGGGAGAATGGCAGAGGCCCCTCGGTCACCAAATCTAACAAGTCAACAATTGTTTTCGTCGATCCACTTGACAATTCTAAATGGGTTAAGGTTCGACCCGGCGAGTTGCGAATATTGACCAAGGAGGAATTTTCTGCATTGATTGAGTCTAATAATTTCGCTATTGTCATGAAAAATCCAGTGCACCGTTGAGAAATGAGCGAAGCAACATGATAGATTTGAATCCTATACATTCTGCGATGATAGACACCAGGGTTACAGCACCAGAAGTGATCGAAGGTTATGAGCGATCCGGGGGCGGTATTTGGATCCGTTTGACACCAGGGAAGATGCTGATCAAGCGGATCCGTACCGGTTTACACGGCAATTCATCCCAGGTGGAAAACTACCCTGGGAGAAATAGTCAATTGATTAAGGAGAAGAGAATGGAGAAAAATCAGCAATCCAATGATGGAAAATTCTTGGCCGAATCTTTGTTGACGGCCTCGCAAGTTGCCAACATATTGCATATCAGCCGAAGTAATACGTATTGCTTGATGAAAACTGGCACGATTCCAACGGTGCATATCAACAAATCCGTGCGTGTTCGTAGACAGGATCTTGAGTGGTTTATCGAGCACAATATTTTATCTTCATGCGAATTCGGTAAATAAGATTTCTTGTCTGTGATGTTGCCTGTAAATCCATCTCGTACGCACTGTCCGGTATTTCGGTTGAGAGTTACAATGTTTAGGTATTTTCGAACCTTAACAACCGAAGGACAATGGGTCGCCTTTCCTTGAAACTTATTAAGGAGTAAAGGAATGGCAAGAAGACGTTTTAATCACGAGGGTTCGTTATTCCAGAAACCAAACAATTCCTGGAGAGCGATGGTGTCAGTAAATGGAAAACGGCTTTCTTTCACATCGAAATCCCGGCAGGCGGCATTGGAGTGGTTGAAGAAGACAACGACCCAGGTTGCTACCGGAATGACATATGTATCTGCAAAAGAAACCCTGGATGAATTCCTAAGAGAGTGGTTATCCATTAACAAGACCTCAGTTCGCCACACTACCTGGTCCCAATATGAACTGACCTGTAGAGTTCACATCTCACCGAGAATTGGACATATAAAACTGGCAAATCTTGACCCAGCTGTATTACAGAAATTCTATAGTGAGAAAATGTCTATGAATTATGGAAAGGGAATACGAACGATCAGGGTGATCCATAGTATCCTGCACAAATCACTTGACGATGCTTTACGGCTTGGATTAATCAGCAGAAATCCTGTTGACCTTGTCGTTCCACCTCGCTACACTCACGGCGAAATGAAAATCTACGATAGAAAACAGGTTCAGTCGCTGTTGATTGCTGCTAAAGATGACCGAAATGTAGCACTATATTTTTTGACGGTAACGACTGGATGTCGTATGTCTGAGCTCTTGGCGTTGAAATGGGATGATTTGTCTTGGGAGGGTCAGACGTTGCACATTCAAAGACAGCTCGCCCGTGATCGTCAAAATGGATACTATCTTCCCCTCAAGACCAGAGCGGCTAATCGGACGATCGATCTCGGGAAGAAGTCCATCAAAAAGCTACGCGAGCATTATCAGCGTCAAAACCTGGAACGTTTCAATTCTCAAGACTGGCAGGAGAATGATCTGATATTTCCATCATCGATCGGCACTCCACTGGACCAATTCAACTTGTACCATCAGTTTAAAACATTGATTGAGCGTGCCGGGCTTCCCGAAATTCGATTCCACGATCTCAGGCATACTGCCGCATCCTTGATGATCAATGATGGATTGCCGATAATCGTAATTTCCAGGCGTCTTGGGCACACAAAAGTGAGCACAACAATGGATATCTATGGCCACTTGCTACCGGATACCCAAAGAGAATTAGCAGATCGAATTGATGAGTGCGTGATGCCGATAGAAGTAGAACTGCACCCGAATTGCACCCGAACCCCCGAAATTCACGAGCTGATCGAAATTTTAGCCCCCAAATAGAGATAAAAAAGGATTTTCCTCTCGGAAAATCCCATATCTGCTGGGTGCCTGATGGGATTTGAACCCACAACCACTTGATCCACAGTCAAGTGCTCTGCCAGTTGAGCTACAGGCACCATAAGCGGGCTGATTTTATCATTAACAACGATGGCTATCAAGCGGTACTTTGTTACCAGTGACTATATCCGAAAAATTGACTCTCCGAGGGTCTCTTGTTCCAGCCAGGAAGCCGGCGTGCCTGTGATCCGTTTCCAGGATTGCAGGTATACAGCTAAGATGATCATACCTTTTCCTGGAATTTCAGCTGTTGGGTGCACACCATTTTAGGTCCAGGTTTTTGAGTCTTTGTTCCGGATAATCTCAAATTTCTTGAATCATGGGCTGGGCTGGGCTTATTCTTGCCAGACAATATCGACCGAGATCTCCACAGCTGGAATCGTTCCTCTGTTCTCAAGCCAGTGTAAGGTGTTCCTATCCTCCGGCCAACCCACTCCCAGCCCATAGTCCGTAGCGACTCCATTTCGATGGTC
>PQAL01000024.1 GCA_003105035.1 Anaerolineales bacterium
CAATTAGGCATCACAATCATTGCGTATTCTCCATTAGAGAAAGGACTCTTAACCGGGAAATACACAACGGAAAGACTCCCACGGGGTTTATTGTCTTGGCGATATAATAAATCAATGATGGTGAAAATCTCACCATTACTTAATATCTTGCAGGAAGTAAGTGATGTGCATGACAATACCACGCCTGGGCAGGTGGCATTAAATTGGCTTGTTTGCAAAGGAGCGGTGCCCATCCCTGGTGCCCGGAACCTTAAGCAAGCCAATGAAAATGCCGGGGCAATGCTATGGAGCCTGACGGATGACGAGGTAGATAGGCTCGATAATGCATATCATAGTGTTTACAAAAACGGGTAACTAAAAATTCCTGATGGAGGACACAATGTTACGTGTAGATCAAATCGATACCAATGATAAAGCACTCGTAAAGAAATTTGTTCGAATTCCTTACCGATTGTATAAAAATCATCCACAGTGGGTACCTCCGATATTAATGGATGCAGAGACGCAGCTTGACCGAAAGAAGCACCCGTTTTTTGAGCACAGTGATGCAGATTTCTTCCTTGCTACTAGAGATGGACGAGAAGTAGGCAGGATTGCTGCGCTTGAAAACAAGCGCTTTAACGCCTACCACAAGACAAAGCAAGCTCAATTCTATTTATTTGAGTGCGAAGACGATCAGGAAGCTGCCGACGCATTGTTCGAGAGAGTATTCAATTGGTCAATGAAACGCGGCCTCGATCGTGTTGTTGGACCAAAAGGCTTCGGGGCACTGGATGGTTATGGTGTTTTAGTGGAAGGCTATGAAAACCGCCAGATCATGTCGATGATGAATTACAACTATCCATATTATGTAAAGCTGATAGAGAATAACGGATTTACTAAAGAAGTCGATTTCGTTTCGTGCTATATGAGTCGAGATTCTTTCCACCTCCCTGAAAGGGTATATAAAATTGGGGAGCGGGTCAAAGCCAGGAATAATATGGGTGTTCATTATTTTGAAACGAAGAAGGACTTGAAAAATTGGGCTAACCGGATTGGTAAACTCTATAACGCTTCATTTGTCAATAATTGGGAGTATTATCCGTTGACAGAACGTGAAATTCAATTCTTACTGGACAATATCCTGACCATCGCGGATCCCAGGCTGATCAAGATTATCACCCATAATGAGGATGCGGTGGGATTTTTATTCGGTTTCCCCGATTTATCTTCTGCGATGCAACGTGCCAAGGGTAAACTACTCCCGTTTGGCATCATTGACATCATGCTTGAAATGAAACGGACAAAGTGGATATCGCTCAATGGAGCCGGTGTCCTGCCTGAATATCAGGGAATGGGCGGAAATGCACTGCTGTACCTTGAAATGGAAAAGTCACTGAACGATTTTCAATTTGAGCATGCAGATTTAACACAGGTAGCCGAAACCGCTGTCCAAATGCGGCGCGACCTTGAAAATGTGGGTGGCAGGGCCTATAAGAATCATCGTGTATACCAAAGAACGGTATAGGTAATTGAGTAGATATCTACCAAGACGAACTAGAATATTCAAGTATTTTTACATCCTCCCTGATCTCTTTAGGGAGGATGTGTTATTACCACAATTTGTGTTAAACTAAATTACGCGCTGATCAAGGAGGTCAGGTGAAATGATGCAGCCAATCCTAAGGGTAAACTTAACAACTGGAAAGGTCGATGAGTATCACATCCCCCAATCATGGCAAGATGATTATTTAGGCGGGGCATCATTAGCGGCAAGGATACTCTTCGATAAGTTGTTGCCCGGGTTGGATCCCCTCTCTCCTGAAGCGCCTTTATTATTTTTAAACGGACCATTATCTGGCACAGCCGGTCCGGCTGTTGGGAGGTTCGTGGTATGTGCTAGGTCACCGGCGACAGGTTTTTGGGGTGAATCAAATTGCGGGGGTTTTTGGGGACCTGAACTGCGATTGAACGGCTATGATGGCCTGTGGGTTACAGGTAAGGCTGAGCAACCTGCTTATCTGACAGTGATTAATGGTAAGCTTGAAATAAGAGCAGCCGGTCATCTTTGGGGGATGGATACTTATTCAACCCAGGAAGCGGTGAAAAGGGAGCTGGAAGTAAAAAATCCACGGGTAGCAGTGATTGGGCAGGCAGGTGAAGCGCTAATCCCATACGCATCGATTCTTACAGATCACGGTCGACTGGCTGGGCGAACTGGCATGGGGGCAGTGATGGGTGCGAAAAAATTAAAGGCTATCGCAGTGAAAGGCAACCAAAAAGTGCCGGTTGTAGATATTGAAAAGTACTCCGTGCTCCGAAGTATTGCCAACCATGAGCTTAAAGCTGATTCGTACACAGAAGTGTTCCATGACCTTGGAACCGCAGGGGCAGCCGATTATTTCGATTACCTGGGCGATATGCCTAAAAAGTATTTTCAAAATGGTGTGTATGAGAATGCCTTGAAGGTTTCTGGCTCCAGTGTTGCGGAGAGTATTTTAGTGGGTACAACTGCCTGCCACGCATGTGTGATCGCCTGTGGTAGAGTTGTCCAGTTGAATGAAGGAGCAAAGCGTAAGGGCCCCGAGTATGAAACCCTGATAGGCTTTGGACCTAACTTACTATATGATGATCCGTCCCGGATCACTCAACTGGGAGAACTATGTGACCGGTATGGTATGGATACCATCAGCATGAGTAACACCATTGGATTGGTATTCACTTTGAGTGAGATGGGTGCCATACCGAAGGAAGATATGGCTAATTTATCATTAGAATGGGGAGATGCAGAATGTATGGAGCACCTAATCCATTTAACGGTCAGGCGGGAGGGGATTGGACAATGGATAGCTCAAGGGGCACGAGCATTCGGCGGGCATTACGGTCATGAACAGGAGGCAATCCAGGTAAATGGATTAGAAGTACCCTATCATGATCCACGCGGCTCCAGCGGTATGGCATTGGTCTATGCCACCTCTCCCCGCGGCGCCTGCCACAACCAATCCGATTACTTTGTGATTGATATGGGCCAGGTATTAACTAGTTTAGGGATAAAAAAGTATGATCGGCAGGGCGGTGCTGAAAAGGCAGCTAACGTTGCCATCCACCAGGATTGGCGGACGGTGATGAACGCACTCGTCATGTGCGTGTTTGCGAATGTCCCTGTTGAAACTGTCCTTGGCCTAGTCAATACGGCTTGTGGTCTGGATTGGGATATAACCGACCTAATACGATCTGGTGAGCGGGGCTGGAACCTCAAGCGGGTGATCAATCACCGCCTGGGATTGTCCCGCCAAAACGATACGTTGCCAAAGGGCTTGTTACAGCCATATAAAGATCATCCAGGTGGCGCAGATGGATTTGCTCCCGATTTCGCGGCGATGATCGATGCATATTATGAGGCACGTGGGTGGGATAAGATCACTGGATACCCGACAGCTGAAAAGCTGGATTCACTGAACCTGGGCTGGGCAGTGGAGGACCTATGGTGAAAATCTATTCAGTCAAAGAAATGCTTTCACTGGAGAAGGAAGCGGACAGCAGCGGATTAAGCTATGCGATGATGATGGAAAACGCTGGAAAAGGATTAGCGGGCGAAATCGAACGCGCATATAGCCATCATCATAACAAAACAGTCTTGGCTTTGGTCGGCTCAGGAAATAACGGTGGTGACGCCCTGGTCGCTTTACAGGAGCTGGCGAGGTTGAATTGGGAAACCTATGCCTATATCGTAAAACATAGGGAAGTGGATGATCCACTAGTCAAAAAATATGAAGAACTTCATGGGTGTGTTACTGATATTGATCATGATCCAAAGCTTGAAAAATTATCCGAATTATTAACCAATTGTGGTATTTTGATTGACGGTGTTTTTGGTACGGGAATTAAGTTGCCCTTGCGAGGTGAAACAGCGGAAGTTCTGGCATTCTGCAAGAAAATCATCGAAATCCAGGATGAGAAAATCCAGGTTGTTGCAGTTGACTGCCCGTCAGGGGTGGACTGTGAAACTGGAGAAGTCGCAGATCAGACGATTCCCGCAGATCTCACGGTGACAATGGCCGGTTTAAAGACCGGGTTACTGCGCGCACCGGCTGAAAAAATTATTGGCACATTGCGCATAGTAAGTATAGGGTCATTGGAGAGACTGAAAACTTACACTGATAACCAAAAAATTGTCCTCGACAATGCATCTGCGAAGAAAATTCTTCCACAGCGTCCCATCGATGCGCATAAGGGCACATTTGGCACAGCTTTTATTGTTGCTGGGTCGATCAATTATACTGGGGCAGCCCTGCTGGCTGGTGAGGCAGCTTATCGCGCCGGGGTCGGATTGGTTACTATGGCAGTGCCTGAACCACTACATAGAATATTAGCAGGTCATTTTCCGGAATCTACCTGGGTTATTCTTCCTCATGAGATGGGAGTGATTTCAGAGGATGCAGTAAGGGTTGTTCGACAAAATATTGCCAAAGCATCCGCAGTTCTAATCGGTCCAGGTTTCGGGCTTGAAGAAACCACTGGCGTTTTTATGTCCCGATTATTTGAGGAAAGTAGACCAGTATACCTTGGAGATTTTGGATATATTCAAAATAAAGCATCTGAAATTGACAACCAATTATTTACACAACCAGTCGTTATAGACGCAGACGGTTTAAAGCTGCTGGCGAGAATCGAGCATTGGTTTGAGAAACTGCCAGCCCTGGCTGTGCTCACTCCGCATCCAGGGGAAATGTCAATCTTATCTGGCTTGCCCGTAAATGAGATTCAAGCTAACCGATTGGAAATCGCTGAGAAATATGCCAAAGAATGGGGTCATGTGCTAGTCTTGAAAGGGGCGTATACTGTTATTGCTGCTCCAGATGGCCGAATAGCCGTCGTACCGATTGCCACATCTGCTTTAGCCAGGGCTGGAACGGGTGATGTTCTCGCCGGATTGATTGTTGGATTGAGAGCTCAGGGAGCTGGTGCATTTGAAGCCGCGTGTGCAGGCGCATGGATTCACGCCCAGGCTGGATTATCGGCTGCGGATAAATTAGGGACTACTGCCTCAATCTTAGCCAGAGATGTATTAAACGCGGTACCATCGGTCATCAGCAAGTTATAGATTATTGGTCACTTAAATAAAAAAACGGAACCCATTACAACAAGATAGGGTTCCGTTTTTCGTTGTGAGGTTATCTAGCCTTCTACAGTTACTTCTGGGGTCTCTCCTGTAGCAGGAGCAGATTTTGCTGCATCACCTTTTGACCGGTAGCTCTGAACGACTTCTTCACCTTTTTTCTTCATTTCGAGCGCTTTTTCCTGGGTCAATTTCGCAAGCTCATCAGCGCGGGCCCTTGCTTCTGCAGCAGCGGCTTCAGCCTTAATACGAGCTTCTTCTGCTTTTTCAACAGCTTTATCCTTTAGCTCAATGCTCCTGTCATGGATTAATGTCCGAGTCTCCTCACCTGATTGGGGGGCAAGTAATAAGGCAACGATCGAGCCGACCATACCGCCAATTACGAATCCAGCTAAAAATACCCCAATATCACCTTCATGCTCTGCCATGTTGTTTTCTCCTTTCAAAATATGCTTATTTTTTTCCTGATAGTCTGAAGATATCCGATAATCGCTGTAAAACAGCAACGATTTCATTCAACTTAATAACTGGTTCAACCAGGTTATCACTTAAGAATTTTGTGGTGCCACGCAAATTACTGACTGTCTCATTCGTGGAATCGAGGATCGGTTTTACCTCATTTTCAATAAGGTTAGTCAACCGGGCAATCTGTACAATCAATATTACCAGAGCCAGGCTGATGACGATTGATTCAATTGCCATCAAGATAATTGAGATATCGCGTAAACGGGCAACAGTCTCATAGGACGAATATGCAGGACTGATTAAATAAATAAATCCGAGGATAAACAGAGCCAGTACGATCACCACCCCGACGACAATTCCAGCTGTCGTAAGGCGCCTCTTACGAAGCTCTTCAGGGGATAAAACTGGTTGAATTACTTGAGGTTCAGGATCGTTTGTCCCAGTGTCCATTATTAATAATTATACCATAGGGAGATTTTTTTTGAATTTTCCCTAATATGAACCTAAACAGCGCCCTGACTGCTGGTTTGCTTGACATTTGGTGAAGTATGAGTATAATGATTGTTAGAAACGGAAACGTTTCTCCCAAATCATGTACGAAATAGACAATACTGATATTAAGATCATTAATTTGCTTATGGAGGATGGCCGTATGCCAGCCTCTGAGCTGGCAAGGCGTATCGGCAATATCTCTGAACGCGTCATACGTTATCGAATTGATCGCATCATTCAAGAGGGGTACATACAAATCAGCGCGATTAATAATCCAAAATCATTGGGATATTCGGTAACTGCTGATGTGTTCCTAGAAGTTGAATCAAATCATATCCTTGAAGTCGCTAAAAAAGCAGCTGAATTTGAATGCGTAAGTTATGTAGCCTGTTCAATAGGGGAAAATGATATCAGTGTACAGGTACTTGGGCATGATACCAATGAGGTATATCAATTTGTAACGGATGTAATCGGCAAGATCCCGGGTGTGCGCAAGACGACGACATCCATTGTGCCTTTAGTGCTAAAAGATGTATACCAATGGCGGATTCCTAAATCAGCCTGTACTTCACAAAAGTTGATAGATAATCTGGCGATTGAGGAGAGAGATGATGAGCGAGACACGATCTAAAAGCAAGCTGCTTCAAGAGAGGGCATTCAAATCTATCCCGTTAGGTGTAAATTCAAATTTTCGATATTGGGGCGAAGGGATCACCCCTTACCTGGAGCGCGCCAAGGGGGCATATCTATGGGATGTGGATGGAAATCGATACATTGATTACCGGCTGGCATTCGGGCCTATTATTCTGGGGCACGCCTACGACGAAGTAAATAGCTTGGTGCACGCCGAGATCGATCGGGCAGTCTTAGGTGCCATGACCTGTGAGCTTGAAGTAAAAGTTGCAGAAATGATCATCGATATGTGCCCTTGTGTTGAGATGGTCAGGTTAGCATGCTCCGGCACAGAAGCCACCATGCATGCCCTACGGATCGCCCGGGCTTACACGGGACGAGAGAAAGTGATAAAGTTCGAAGGTATGTATCATGGCTTTCATGATTACACGCTCTTTTCTACCTATGCTCCGGCAGAAGCATACGGAAACATAAACAACCCGATTCCCATCCCTTCGAGTTCAGGCATTCCAAAACCTTTGAACGACCTGATCACGACGGTTCCATTCAACAATTTTGAAGTATTAGAGAAGGTATTGCGCAGAGTCGGCTATGAAGTAGCTGCGATCATCGCTGAACCTTGCATGGGCAATTGTGCCTCGATTGAGCCAGCCCCTAAGTTCCTTGATTTCATACGCGAGAAATGTAATGAATACGGGATCGTTTTTATCCTCGACGAAGTGAAGACAGGCTTCCGAATTGCTCGTGGTGGTGCCCAAGAATATTATCAGCTGATGCCAGATATGGCAACGTACGCCAAGGCACTTGGAAATGGCTTCCCAGTGGCAGCTTTTGGGGGTAAGAAAGAAATCATGAGCATCATCGGGAAAGGCGTAGCCCAGGGTGGGACCTATAACAACAATAAAGCTGGTGTGGCAGCCGCCTACGCAACTCTTAAACTCCTAAAAGAGGAACCCATCCTCGAAACAATAGAGCAGCGAGGGGAAAAATTAATGCAGGGGTTTAAGGACATCTTTGAGCGGGCACAAATACCTGCATGCATCAATGGATACCCAGCCATGCATTCATTTGCCGTAGGTACTGAAAAGGTCGTTGCCCAACGCGACTGGCAGGAAACTGAGCGGGATTATTACCTGCGCCTGGTTGAATACGCCATCGAACGCGGCGTGATGCCTGACCATGACCCACGTGAACCCTGGTTCTTATGCTATTCACATACCGACCAGGATATTGATGAGACACTGAACGTCATGTCGGATGCAGTCAGGGATGTAAAGCGGTAAAACAATTGACAATCGACATTTAGATATTTAACCATTTACTTACACGGAGAATGCAATGAGTAGAAACAATACCAAGCTTTCTACGCAAGAGATCGTAGCGCTTAATAAAGAGTACACACTATTTTCCTGGTCAGTACAATCTGCTACCAATCCCATACCCATTGCAAGGGCTGAGGGGATATATTTCTGGGATAATGACGGTAAACGATATTACGATTTCTCTTCGCAACTTATGAACATGAATATTGGTCACCAGCATCCCAAGGTGATCAAGGCGATACAGGAACAAGCTGAAAAGCTGTGCTATGCCCATCCAGGTATGGCAACCGAAGCGCGAGGATTGTTAGGCGAAAAGATTGCCGAGGTCGCACCAGGTAATTTGAACAAAACTTTCTTTTGCCTGGGCGGCGCGGAAGCGAATGAGAATGCCATCAAGATTGCCCGGTTCTTTACAGGGCGGCACAAGATCATGGCCCGTTATCGCTCGTACCACGGTGCCACGCATGGCGCAATCGCCCTGACCGGTGACTACCGGCGTTTACCCGTTGAGCCTGCTCTGCCCGGTGTGGTGCATTTTCTTGATCCATTCTGTTATCGCTGCCCATTCGGATGGACCATTGAGACCTGCCATAAAGAATGTATCTCTCATGTGGAGGAAGTGATCAGTTACGAAGGCCCGGATAAGATCGCGGCGATCATCATGGAAGGCGTAACTGGCTCAAATGGATTGATCGTCCCTCCGGAAGATTATTGGCCACGGGTGCGTGAGATTTGCACAAAATATGGCATCCTATTGATCTCGGATGAGGTAATGAGCGGTTGGGGCCGGACAGGAAAGTGGTTTGCGGTGGATAACTGGAACGTCGTCCCCGATATCATTACGACTGCCAAAGGCATCACTTCAGGTTACGTTCCATTGGGTGCCGTGATCGTGTCTGATCCGATCGCGGAATATTTTAACGACAAGATGTTTTACTGTGGATTAACCTACAGCGGGCATCCGCTGGCATGCGCTGCTGGAATTGCAACGATCGAAGTTTATAAAGAAGATCATCTATTGGAAAATGCTGTCAAGGTCGGGAAACACCTTGCAAAACGATTGGATCACATCAAGCAGCACCATGCAAGTGTGGGAGATGTGCGCCATATCGGATTATTCACCGCCATAGAAATTGTAAGTGATAAAAAGACTAAAAAACCGATTGATCCATTAGCCGATACCGCAAAATTATTGAGGGACAATGGCTTATTCACATTTGTGTTCCATAACGTTGTCTTTGTTGTGCCTCCGTTATGCATAAATGAATCGCAAATTGATGATGGTCTAGCTATTGTCGAAAAAGCTATCGATGTCATCGATAAAAACATCAAATAATTATCATTAGCCATTCGATAAACTACCGACATTTTCGAGGAGAATAGATGATGGAAGAACGTATTTTACAGAACTACATCAATGGGAAATGGGTGAACTCAAATTCAGGGAAATTCAGAGAAGTAACCAACCCTGCAACAGCCGAATTACTGGCAAAAGTACCTGTTTCCACCCTTGCAGAGTTTGATGAGGCGGTTCAAATAGCACAAAAAGCGTATCACAGCTGGCGGCGGGTGCCTGTAACTAACCGTATTCAATATTTATTCAAGCTAAAAATGCTGCTGGAAGAGCATTTTGAAGATCTGGCACGCACGATCACCCTTGAACATGGAAAAGTATTGGATGAGTCACGGGGAGAAATGCGCCGGGCGATTGAAAATGTCGAAGTAGCTTGTGGGACACCTTCCCTGGCAATGGGAGATCTGGTGGAAGATATTGCTCCTGGAATCGATGAAATGATGATTCGCCAGCCGCTTGGTGTCGTTGGGCTTATCTCTCCATTCAATTTCCCGGCAATGATTGCATTCTGGTACTTACCTTATGCGGTAGCTACTGGAAATACGGTAGTCGTGAAACCTTCCAGTCGAGTACCGATCACCATGGTGAAAATGTTCGAGCTCATGCAAGAAGCGGGCTTCCCTGAGGGCGTGGTGAACCTGGTAAATGGCGGGGCAGAGATCGTAGATGGCATGCTTGATCACCCATTGATCAAGGCAGTTGGATTTATTGGATCTACGCCGGTGGCATTACACGTGTACAGCCGCGGGGCAGCGCATGGCAAAAGGGTGTCAGCTGGTGGCGGAGCCAAATGCCCGTGCCTTATCCTGCCCGATGCAGATATCAATACAACCACCAATATCATGATGGACAGCGCATTCGGATGCTCAGGCCAACGTTGCCTGGCAGCGACAGTTGCGATAATGATTGGTGAAGCAGACAAGACCTTCATCCCAGCCTTCGCTGAGGCGGCATCAAAGCGCGTGACCGGTTATGGCATCAATCCCGACGTCCAGATGGGCCCAGTGATCACGATGCAAGATAAAGTGAGGATCGAAGGCTTGGTTAAACAGGGGTTGGATGAAGGCTGCGAAATGCTGGTGGATGGTCGAAATGCGGTGATCCCCGGATATGAAAAAGGTTATTTCATACGGCCAACCATCCTGACTGATATCCCCGTCAATGGCATCATTCACTCAACCGAAATCTTTGGCCCAGTGCTGGGGATCATGCATTGCAATACAGTTGATGAAGCGATAAAAATTGTCAATGACCATACTTTTGGTAATGCTGCTTCAATATTTACTCGTGATGGAACAGCAGCTCACAAATTCCGTTACGAGGCACTTGCGGGCAATATTGGGGTTAATATTGGTATAGCTGCGCCGATGGCATTCTTCCCGTTTAGTGGCTGGAAAGATAGCTTCTTCGGAGATTTGCATGGGCAGGGAAAACATGCAATCGAATTTTTCACTCAGACTAAGGTCGTAATTGAACGTTGGCCAAAGGAGTGGACACGGAAGTTTTAGTGAAAGGAGGAAGTATAAGAAATTAAGTAAGTCTTTCATTGGCTCTGATGTATATAAATGCATAAATTAGTACCAAACCAATAATTGCAGGAGGATGAAAGATGTCTCAAGACATGGCTTTTGCTCGAAAAGCAAGTGGACTTGTGAGGGGGCTGTCTTTTTGGGACGCATTCGGTGTTGGTTTCATGAACCAGGGGTTGACACCCAGCATGTATGTGATGATCAGCCTAGGTTTGGGGGTATACACTGGCGGGAACCTGATCCTAGCAACAATCATTTCAGCGGTTCTCTGTGGTATTGGGTTTTCTCTGGTTTGGGGCATCCTGGGTGGATCTATGCCCCGATCGGGTGGTGAATATATTTATAACTCACGCATTATTCACCCACTGGTTGGTATCGCAGAGTCTTTTGGAAATGCATTTGTTTGGATTATGTGGATCTATGTTCTAGCCCCATGGACAGCTGACGGCTTGGTAATGCTTTTCCAATTTTTAGGCCTTCAGTCTCTTGCGGATGTCCTTCAAACACCGACGAGTATATTTCTTCTAGCCACACTGACCAGTCTGATTGCTTTGCTATTTGTGGTATTTGGTATGAAAGTTTTTGCCATGGTACAGAAAGTGGTCATGGTTCTGGCTATTCTAGGCTGTATCGTCATATTAGGGGTGTTCACTTTTACCAATCATTCCGAATATGTCACAGCCTGGAATAATACCGCCGCACAATATGGATCATTAAATTATGATGCATTCCTCAGCGAAGCTCGAACGACTATTGAAGGCGCCGGAAATGTTCTTCCTACGACGTGGAATTGGTATGATACTTTCGGCGTGATGGTTGCTGGTTCATGGCTTTTTGCTTATGCTTATTGCATCACCTTCATCGCTGGGGAGGTAAAGCGACCGGATAAAACGATTATCCTATCCAACTTAGCCGCGGTTCTTGTGCCGGCATTCTTTATGTTGTGGTTGGCGATTGTTTTGTACAACTCGGTAGGATTTGAGTTTCTTTCTGCCGCATCATGGGTGGATAACAGCGGAGAAGCGTTAGCTGGCTATACCATCCCTTGGTCAACCAACTTTGTTGGCCTGGCGGTGATGGTCACCCAGAATGCATTTGCGGTATTCATGATGGCTCTCTCGTGGATATTGTTTAACTTGTGGTGGGTCGCGTTATCCTACCTGGCTTTCCCGAGAATCTTATTTGCCTGGGGCATGGACCGCATGGGACCGAAGTGGTTCGCTGACATTGACTATCGCTGGGCTTCACCGGTCAAAAACCACATTCTTTGCTTCATCCTGGGCGAGATAGGAATTGCTCTATATGCTTTCCGAGGCAACCCGATGGAGGGTCTGTCAGTAACCGGCATGGAGATAGTATCTGTGTTCGGAATCACTGCCATCGCGGCTGGAATCTTCCCATTCAGCAAACGTGCAAAGCAGATTTGGGATGCATCGCCATACAAAGGCTGGAAGGTCTTGGGAATTCCAGCTGTCACCATTGGCGCGATCGTCAATCTGATTTATCTCGGCATCCTTTTCTATTTCTTGATTGTCATGCCCGATTTGGAAGGACTGGTACTTGGATCGGTGATCCTGTACGTTGTAATCTGGGCATTAGGAATCGCGTGGTACTTCTACTGGAAGTCGCGCAATAAGCAAGTAGGCGTGGATGTTAGCATGACATTTGGAGAATTGCCTCCAGACTAGCCATTGATATCGTTGTGATATGGAGGACGGAGAGATAAGCCTCCGTCCTCCATAAGCCTTAATATTTTGAGGAGAAAAACATGGGAAATGCGATCAGAATTTTCTTTGTAACCGATATCCATGGCTCGAATCATTGCTATCGGAAATACCTGAATGCCTTGAAAGTCTACAATGTGGATGTTGGCATCCTGCTGGGAGATTTGACCGGCAAAGTACTTGTCCCGCTGGTTGAAAAAGCCGGAGGTGGTTGGGAAACAACCCTGATGGGCATCCATCGGGATATTAATACTCAGGAAGAGCTGGCTGAGCTAAAAAAGACCATCGAGCTCCTGGGGTACTATTGGGTCCACCAGACTCCGGAAGAATTTAGGGCATATAAAGATGATCCGATGTTAGTCGATAAGTTGTTCAAGGAATTGATGATGAGTCGACTGTGCGAATGGATTGACCTGGCTGATGAGCGATTGGCTGGGTCAAAGTATAAAGTATATATGGCTCCGGGAAATGACGACCATTTTGAAGTCGATCAGATTATTTCTGATTCGACAGCAATTGTGAATTGTAACAATAAGAACGTCGTGGTAGGCGATCATGAAATGATTACCTTCTGCTGGGCGAACCCGACACCTTGGAATACTCCCAGGGAAAAACCGGATGAAGAGCTAGAGCCCATGCTTGAAGAACTTATCGCTACGGTAAAAGACAAATCGAATGCGATCTTTAACTTCCACGTACCTCCGTACGGTTTCGCATTAGACCTGGCACCAGAATTAAGTAAGGATTTAGTGCAAGCAGCGGATCGGAAGATCCACGTAGGTAGCCGGTCGGTAGCGAAAATGATAGAAAAATACCAGCCCTTGATAGGTTTACACGGCCACATTCATGAATCAAGGGGTGCACAAAAAATTAAGAAGACTTTGATCATCAATCCAGGTAGTGAATATTCTGAAGGGATTTTAAAAGGTGCGATGATTGTGTTGGAGAAGGGTAAAGTAAAAGATTACGTCTTCACTTCTGGATAGGAGGAGAAAGCATGTTACCGGTGAAAAAATTTCGTTTGCCGAAGGACATCCCCATGGAAGAATATCCCAAACCAGAGGAGTATTTAGACGAGGCGCGTCGCTTGACCGATGCCGCTCAAAAAGAGGGATTGATTCTACGGGTGATGGGCCCAATTGCTTTGCATTATTATTTTCCCGATTATGTTGATTTGTATCGACGCATGGAACGACTGGGTGAAAGGGTTTTCACCGATATTGACTATGCCTCCTACGGGAAAAATCGCGGCAAGATCGTTCCGTTCTTCGAAAAACAGGGTTATGAGTTGGAAAAACGGGCTGCTATGATGAGCGGAGGAACGCGACACATCTATTTTGGATCACGTATTCCCATGATCGATGTTTTTTTTGATAAATTAGATTATAACCATCCGATCAACTACCAGGGCCGTCTTGAGCTGCATCCTTATTGTGTATCCCTCACCGATTTACTCCTGCAAAAACTGCAGATTGTAAAGATCAACGATAAGGACTTGAAAGATGCGATGATCTTGCTCCTTGCTGGGCAGATCGGGGAAGATGATAAGAACAAGATCAATATTAAATATGTCGTAAAACTGATGTCAGAAGATTGGGGTTTTTATTACACCTCTGTCATGAACCTGAATAAAGTGCAGGCGGCGATATACGGAGTGCCTGTCCTTTCGGATCAGGACCGATTACTAATCAAAGAAAATGCCGAAACGATTATAAAAAGTATTGAAATGGCTCCAAAATCAGGAAAGTGGAAGGGCCGCGCAAAGACTGGCACCAATAAGATTTGGTACAAGGAAGTATCAGATTGGGAATAGGGAAGGAAAATATGAGCGATACATACGATGAGGCAATTGCATTTGCGCAACGCTGGACGGACATTATTCACAAGTCGCAGGTGACTGAGGATGAAGCAAAAGCGATCATTGATGAGTCAAAATACAACTTTGCACAACATTTCAATGCCGGTTGGCTCGATTATAGAAAATCAGTAACGGAAGCCGGTGATTGGGCTTGCGTGGAGTGGACGGGCTCAGGCGCGATTTTCAGAGATGTACTGGGTCGCGAATATATCGATTGCTTGGGTGGATATGGAATGATGGACCTCGGGTGGGGAAATGCGGAAGTAATTGATAACGTCAAAGCGCAATTAGGGCGCACCCCCATGCCGAGCCAGGAATTAATCGATCCACTGCGTGGGGTACTTGCCAGGTTATTAGCGATGATTACCCCGGGAGAGATCAAGTATAGTTTCTTTGCCGCCAGCGGGACTGAGGCGATTGAAGGGGCGATCAAACTGGCGAAGATGTATACCCACAAAAGTGGATTTATCGCTGCAACCCAAGCCTTTCATGGAAAAACGATGGGATCGTTAAGCATGATAGGAAAATCGGATTTCCGTGTACCGGTAGGCACTTTGTACGGTGGGCCGGTCTACCATCTTCCATTTGGAGATGCCGATGCAGTGGAAAAGCAATTGGAGATCTCCAAGAAGGTCGGTGTAGATATTGCGGCTGTGTTAATGGAACCAATCCAGGGAGAAGCCGGCGCCATCGTTCCTCCAGATGATTTCTGGCCGCGCCTCAGGGAATTAACCAAGCAATATGGTGTGTTGCTGATTGCCGATGAAGTACAGACTGGCCTGGGGAGAACCGGTAAGTTGTGGGGCGTGGATCATTGGGATGTGAAGCCGGATATTATCGCTCTGGCAAAATCACTGGGTGGGGGAGTAATGCCGATCAGTGCTTTCTGCTCTACGGAAGAAATCTGGCAGTGCATGATGTACCCGAACCCGTTTATTCATACAACTACCACTGGTGGTGGCGCCTTGGCTTGCAGCGCAGCGATTGCAGCCATCAAGATCACCTTGCGTGATAAGCTTTGGGAGCAGGCAGCTGCAAAAGGTGATTATCTGATCCCCAAGCTCAAAGAGATTGCCAACCGATATCCAGATATCTACCGAGGTGTGACTGGCAAGGGTCTGTTGATAGGTCAGCATTTCCATAATCCAGAGGTAGGGTATAAAGTTGCCGCAGGCTTATTTAAACGAGGCGTATTGGTCGCGGGGACGCTGACCAGTGCTCAAACGGTTCGTATCGAACCTCCATTAGTAATCACCTATGAGCAGATTGATAAACTACTTGATCGCCTCGAAGATACGCTAAACGAAATCGTACGAGATCAATAATTCGACAATATCGCATAGTCAAAAATCTTCATATAAACACGAATAACATCCCGGATAATAAGGAGAATTTTTATGAAAGTGCTGCTTGTAGGTGTAGGAGGTGTGGGGGAAGCCATTGCGGCAATTGCAAAACCACGAAATTGGGTGGAGCTGATCGTGCTATCCGATTACAACCTTGAGAGAGCTAAGGAAGTTCAGGCAAAACTAGGAGACGAAAAGCGTTTCCCTGCTGAAAAGGTGGACGCCAATCGTCAAGATCAGATTGAAGCCCTCGCTCGAAAATATCAGGTCGATTTGATCATGAATGCCTGTGATCCGTCTTTCAATAAGCCGATATTTGATGCTGCCTTCAATTATGGATGCAATTACATGGATATGGCCATGACATTGTCGGAACCTCATCCGACCGATCCATTTAACAAGTGCGGAATTAAATTGGGTGATTACCAATTTGAACGATCAAAGCAGTGGGAAGATAAGGGATTATTGGCACTCGTTGGTCTAGGTGTGGAGCCTGGAATGGCGGATGTGTTTGCACGTTATGCCCAGGATTACCTGTTTGATGAGATAGAGGAGATCGGCATTCGGGATGGTGCAAATATTGAGGTCCGTGGCTATGAGTTTGCTCCAAACTTCTCCATCTGGACGACAATAGAAGAGTGCTTAAACCCACCCGTCGTTTGGGAAAAGGAACGCAATTGGTTCACAACACAACCGTTTTCCGAGCCAGAAGTATTTGACTTCCCAGAAGGTATAGGAAAAGTTGAAGTAGTAAATGTAGAACATGAAGAGGTCCTGTTAATTCCCCGATGGGTGAAGTGTAAAAGGGTAACCTTTAAATACGGGCTAGGTGACCAATTCATTGGTGTATTGAAAACCCTGCACATGATCGGGTTAGATAATAAGGAACCTATCAAAGTGAAGGATGTGATGGTGGCTCCCCGCGATGTGGTGGCAGCTTGCTTGCCTGATCCGGCTCACCTAGGTGACCGAATGTTCGGCAAAACTTGCGCTGGAACCTGGGTGAAAGGCAAGCAAGACGGGAAATCGAAGCAGGTCTATCTATACCAGGTAGCCGACAACGAAGAATGTATGCAGAAATGGGGTTGCCAGGCAGTGGTCGCTCAAACTGCTTTTAATGCAGTTATCGGGTGGGATCTTCTCCATAGTGGCACCTGGACTGGTAAGGGAGTCGTCGGACCAGAAGCACTGGACCCGGTTCCCTTCATGAAATTAATGGCTGATTATGGCTTCCCCTATGGGATAAAAGAATTATAAAAAAATCTCCTGCCTGCTAACTGAGCGGGCAGGATTTATGATTAACATAAAAGGAATTAGCAATGGAAAATATTGAAGAGAGCAAGTCAAATTTATCGCCAGTCTGGTCACGGATATTCTCTATAGAAGTTGACCATGGTGAGGGCAGCTATTTATATGATGTCCACGGCAACCGCTACCTTGATTTTACCTGCGGTATTGCGGTAACGAACACTGGGCATTGCCACCCGCAGGTAGTTGAAGCTATTCGCAAACAAGCTGGACTATTAATTCACGGCCAGGCAAACATCGTGCTGCATAAACCCATGCTTGAACTGGTGGCTGAGCTGAAAACCGTTGTAAATCCTGTCATTGATGGTTATTTCTTCACCAACTCTGGCGCTGAGGCAGTAGAGGGTGCAGTAAAACTGGCCAGGCACGCCACTGGTCGGACAAATATCATCGTGTTCCAGGGAAGTTTCCATGGGCGAACCGTTGGAACGATGAGCCTGACCACATCCAAAACCGTATATCGGGCAGGATACCAGCCACTGATGGCTGGCGTATTTGTAGCGCCATACCCTTACAGCTATAAATATGGATGGTCTGATGAGCAGACCACACAGTGGTGCCTGGATGAGCTTGACTTCCTTTTCTTCTCGCAGACCGCACCTCAGGAAACTGCTGCGATCCTGATCGAACCGGTGCTGGGTGAAGGTGGATATGTTGTGCCGCCGGCAGGATTTTTAAGTAGCCTGCGTGAGATTTGTGATAAGTATGGCATCATGTTGATTATCGATGAAATTCAATCCGGTTTTGGACGGACAGGTAAGTGGTTTGCTCAGGAACATTTCAATGTGACCCCGGATATCATGACCGTAGCCAAGGGTATTGCTTCAGGGATGCCTCTCTCGGGTGTGTTCAGCCGGTTGGAACTAATGAAAAAGTGGCAGACGGGAACCCATGGCGGAACCTATGGTGGTAATGCCATTGCGTGTGCAGCTGGTGTGGCAACCATTCGAGCGATGCGAGATGAGAAAATGCCTGAAAATGCCCAGGTACGCGGCGCACAATTGATCAATCACTTGCGTCGTTTGCAGTTGGATTATCCGGTTATTGGAGATGTGCGCGGCTTGGGTTTGATGATCGGAGTAGAATTCAGAACTCCTGACAGGAAACCAGATAAAGCTACCACAAAAGCAGTCATCCAGGCTTGCTTCGACCGGAAACTGATGCTTTTGGCTTGTGGCTCGTTCGACAATGTCATACGCTGGATACCACCTCTGGTGGTGACTGAGAAGCAAATCGAAGAAGCAGTCGATATCTTCGCAGACGTGTTGAAAACGGTCGTAAAATAATCAGTCCTTATCGCAAGGATAAAATATGGTAAATATTGCGCGTGCGCACATGGAGAAGCTGCTTAAAGCAGAAGAATTACGCTTTCATGAGACGCATCAAAAATCATATCAGCTCTATAAACGCGCCCGGAAAAGCTTGCATGGTGGAGTGCCCATGCTTTGGATGATCCGCTGGGCCGGAACTTTCCCGATTTTCGTCGATGAAGGTAAAGGGGCACATTTTACAGATGTCGATGGGAACAGGTATATCGATTTCTGCCTGGGGGATACAGGTGCAATGACGGGGCATGCTCCTGATAAAACAGTTGAAGCGATTACGAAGCAGGTGGGAAAAGGGATCACCTACATGCTCCCCACAGAAGATGTGATTTGGGTGGGAGAAGAACTTCAAAGGCGTTTCGGATTGCCTTACTGGCAGTTCACCCTCACCGCCACGGATGCCAATCGGTTTGCCATCCGCATGGCACGCGAAGTCACCCAGCGAAAGTATATCCTCGTTTACAACTACTGTTACCATGGCTCGGTGGATGAGACATTTATCACAATTGGTGATAAAGGAGTTGGACCACGCAGAGGAAACCTGGGTCCACCTGTCAATCCAGCTGAGACCACCAAGGTGATTGAGTTCAATGATATTGAAGCGCTCGAAAGCGCATTAGCTCCGGGAGACGTGGCTTGCGTGCTGGCAGAACCAGCGATGACGAACATCGGCATCATTCATCCAGATCCGGGATACCATGCAGCTCTCAGAGAGATCACACGCCGGACTGGCACTTTATTGATTATTGATGAGACGCATTCCATTTGCAC
This sequence comes from Anaerolineales bacterium, assembly GCA_003105035.1. Lineage (NCBI taxonomy): Bacteria > Bacillati > Chloroflexota > Anaerolineae > Anaerolineales > Anaerolineales bacterium. Next base: position 19,226 of record PQAL01000024.1, read on the forward strand.
TGGACCACGCGGCTATACCGGCGCATATAAATTAGAGCCCGACATGTTCACTTTAGGGAAACCGCTGGCTGGGGGTGTGCCTGCAGCCGTATACGGATTTTCCCAGGAGGTGGCTGACCGATTTGCTGCCAGGTTGAGCCTGGAAGATTCTGATGTGGGAGGGATTGGTGGTACACTGGCTGGCAATGCCCTATCGATCGCGGCCATGCGAGCTACCCTTGAGTACGTATTAACAGAAGCTGCTTATGAAAGGGCTATCGGATTGGCTGTTCACTTTGCAAATGGTGTTCAGTCTGTGATCGATGAGAAACACCTCCCATGGATCGTAAAAAGGTTGGGGTGCCGTAGCGAATACTGGTTTCGTGAAAAGCCTCCCAGGAATGGTAGAGAGGCGTTTGATGCCATCGATAGTGAGTTGGATCGCTATATGCACCTTTATTCACTCAACCAGGGGATATTAATGACCCCATTTCATAACATGGCTTTGATCGCCCCCGACACTACCAGAGATGATGTCGATTATCATACGCAAGTATTCCGTAATGCAGTAGAAAATTTGTTGAATCAATAATCAGGAGCACTAAATGGTTGAAAAGAGCACGAATTTTAGTACACAGAAGGTTTGGAGAATTAACAGCCGGACACGGCAGATAGCCTGCGAACCCGTCCCAGAAGCATGGGAAAAGCTGGGTGGTCGAGCTCTCATTGCCAAGATCCTGGTAGATGAAGTCAAGGCAACCTGTGAACCGCTTGGACCATTGAACAAGCTAATTTTCACACCAGGCTTGCTGGTAGGGCACATGTTGTCCAGCTGTGATCGCATTTCTGTGGGAGGGAAAAGCCCCCTTACTGGAGGGGTAAAAGAAGCGAATGCTGGTGGCACGACTGGGTTACAAATGGCGTTATTGGGTATAAAGGCGATCCTGATCGAAGATAAGCCTGACAATAACGAGTGGAGTATTCTATTTGTCGATCATGAGGGGATTAGGTTTGAGCCTGCTGACAACCTGGTTGGTTGTGGGGTTTATGATTGCGGTCAGAAAATCGTGGCGTGGTATGGGGGAAAAGTTGCAGCGGCAATCATCGGCCCAGGTGGTGAAATGCAGCTTGCTGCATCCGGCATCCAAAATTTTGATAAGGAGAATATACCATCACGGATCGCCGCGCGCGGTGGGTTGGGAGCAGTCATGGGCTCGAAGAAAATCAAAGCTGTGGTGATCGATGCCCGGCAAGGACAAAAACCACCGCTGATAGATCCTGATGCTTATAAACAAGCTCAAAAGGTTTTCACCCAGACCTTGATGGGTACGCCACAGACAGCAGTGTATAGGGATTACGGCACAGCTGCCATGGCACGCATGGCGCAAGGATTTGGCGGTATTCCCACCCGTAATTTTTCTGAAGGGACGTTTGAAGATGTCGAGACGATTAGCGGTGAGTACATGCGTGATCTGATCTTAAGCCGTGGCGGACGAGGTGTTCCAACCCACGCATGCATGCCAGGTTGTACGATTCGTTGCTCGAATAACTTTGCTGATGAACATGGCGAAACCATTGTCGCACCATTGGAATACGAAACCATCGGATTAATGGGATCAAACCTTGGGATCAGCAACCTGGATGAGATTGCCAGGTTGAATTGGATGGTAAATGACCTGGGCTTGGATTCGATTGAAATTGGTGCAGCTCTGGGTGTGGCAGCCAAGGCTGGATTGATGAATTTTGGAGATGTAGAACAAGCGCATCGACTACTTGACGAGATCAAGCTCAATACTCCTTTAGGCCGGTTATTGGGCAGCGGTGCGACCATAACTGGGAAAGTGCTCGGGGTTGAGCAGGTGCCGGCTGTGAAGGGGCAAGCGATGTCGTCTTACGAACCGCGCGCCATTAAAGGCACTGGCGTTACCTATGCTACATCACCTCAAGGAGCGGATCATACCAGTGGATTGACCATACGAGCAAAAGTCGATCACCTGGACCCGGCAATTCAAGCTGATTTATCACGACCCATGCAAATCAATATGGCTGGTTATGATTCACTTGGTGCCTGTATTTTCACCGGTTCTGGATTTACCGCTGCGCCAGATTCGATACGAGATCTGATCAATGCGCGCTATGGGTGGAATGTTGGCTCCGATTTTTTACAGGTGCTGGGTCGTGAATCATTGAAATGGGAACACGAATTTAACCGCCTGGCAGGATTTACCAGTGCGGACGACCGCCTGCCTGAATGGATGACTCGCGAGCCATTGCCACCCAATAATTCTGTTTTTGATGTATCTGATGAAGATCTGGATGGAGTGTATAACTGGTAGAAAACCTCAGAAACAAGGGTTTACTATCCGCCAGGAATAATCTTGGCGGATTTTCATTTATTTAATAGAGCATATTATTTAACTTCCATCAAAATATAAAAACCGGAAAATAGGTTCAGAGCAGGCTATAATTACTGAGAGGGAAACGAAAATGACTGAACCAGAAGAACGACAAAAGCTTGAAAAATTAAAGAAAGAAATAAACTTTCATGATTACCGTTATCATGTTCTTGACTCGCCGGTGATCAGCGATTATGAATATGACCAACTGGTGAAAGGTCTTCGAAAGATCGAGGCAGAACATCCGGATTGGATTACACCTGATTCACCTTCCCAGAGAGCCGGAGCAAAACCTTTAGATAAATTTGTAAAGGTAAGACACCCCAGTCCGATCTTGAGCCTGGCTAATGCATTTACCGATACTGATGTACGTGCCTGGTTTGACCGGATTGGCCGACTGGATTCGACTGTACGCACGACTGATTTTCTGGTTGAGCCAAAAATCGATGGCTTAACCATTGTGTTGCATTATCATAACGGTATATTCGTCCAGGGAGCCACCCGGGGGGATGGAATGATTGGAGAGGATATCACCGAGAATTTAAGAACGATGCGTGTGTTACCGCTGAAGATACCTGTGCTGCCAAATGGATCCATTCCTCCGTCGGAACTGGTAGTCAGGGGTGAAGCGTTTATTACGGTAAAGGATTTCGAAAAGCTGAATAAAAGGCTTGAGGAAGCTGGAGAAGCCACGTATCAAAACCCGCGAAATACGGCTGCCGGTTCTTTACGCCAGCTGGACCCGGGATTAACTGCTCGACGCCCATTAAGCATGCTGATCTACGCCATCGTCGCTGCGAATGGGGATATACCAATGACGCAAAAAGAGCGCCTGGAATATCTCAACACCTTAGGATTTCCCGTTCCACAATCATTTTATTGTAAGACCTTAGAAGATGCTATCATTGCGTATAGCCACATATGTGATCAACGTGATCAGTTTGCCTATGAAGCTGATGGTGCGGTTATCAAACTTAATGACCTGGCCTTGTCTGAGAAACTCGGAGTGGTTGGGAAGGACCCGCGTGGGGCGATCGCATATAAATTCCCTGCCCGTGAAGTGACCACGAAGCTGCTTGATATCGGGGTTAATGTTGGTCGGACCGGAGTGCTAACGCCATACGCGATCCTTCAAGCGGTTGAAGTGGGAGGAGTTGTCGTCAGGCAAGCCACGTTACATAATTTCGATTACATCCGCGATAAGGATATCCGCATCGGTGATCGGGTTGCATTAAAGAGGGCTGGAGATGTAATACCTTATGTGATTGGGCCTATCAGCGACGTGCGTGATGGGACTGAAGTCGTATTTGATCCTCCACGCGCCTGCCCGACCTGCAGGCAGCCTGTAGAGCATTTCGAAGGTGAGGTAGCCTGGTACTGCGTCAATATTGCCTGCCCGGCACAGCTGATTCGTAACCTTGAACATTTCGCCTCCAGAGGCGCAATGGATATTGTTGGCATGGGACATAAAATTGTAGAGCAGCTTGTTGATGCGAGTCTTGTGAAGGACGTCGCTGACATCTATTCATTAAATAACGCAAAGCTCCTTGCCCTGGAGGGATTCGCCACGAAAAAAGCTGATAATCTCCTGGCTTCCATTCAAGCCTCGAAAAGCCAGCCTTTGAACCGGGTGATCAATGCCCTCGGGATACATGGGGTGGGGGAGGTAATGGCGGTTGAGCTTGCCCAGCATTTCCTGGATCTAAGCATGTTGTCGCACGCAAGCCTGAGTGACCTGCAGAAGATCGAAGGGGTTGGCCCAAATATCGCCTTGGCAATTACAGATTGGTTCAAACGTAAGACCAACCGCCAAGTGTTGGAGAAATTACATCAGGCTGGTGTGTGGCCTACCGAACAGCCTGTGGAACGAAAGGACACGCAAAACCTACCGCTTTCTGAGCTTATTTTTGTGATCACTGGTACGATTGAAGGTTATACACGCGATGAGCTAAAGGATCTCATTACAAAGAATGGTGGTAAAGTAACTGATTCAGTCAGCAAGAATACGAGTTATGTACTGGTTGGCGAACAGCCGGGTTCAAAACTGGATAAGGCAAAAAAACTCGGTGTTAATATCATTGATATCGAAAACTTTAAGCAGCTGATCAATCAATGATGGTAGTAAACGAGATAACCAGTGTAGATGAATAACTTACCAATGGCAGAAATCATCCTTAAGGCTGGCAGGGAGAAATCGCTCTTGCGCCATCATCCGTGGATTTTCTCTGGGGCAATCAGCATGGTGAATGGCAAGCCAAATCCAGGCGAAAGTGTGAAATTATTATCGGCTAAAGGTGAGTTTCTGGCAATAGCTGCCTATAATCCTCTTTCTCAAATAGCCTGCCGTGTTTGGACCTGGAATATGGATGAAGAGATCACACCTGATTTTTTCAAGCAGCGTCTTGCCCAGGCCATTCACCTGCGTGAGTTGAATTCCGAGCTGATCCATTCGAATGCGATGCGGCTAGTCCATGGAGAATCGGATGGGATTCCTGGACTGGTCCTGGATAAATATGGCGAGACACTTGTAGTCCAATTCCTGACTGCTGGGGCCGAATTTTGGCGTGAATGCATTATCAAGGAAATCGTGCACCTAACCAATTGCCGAGTGTTATATGAGCGGTCAGACGTCGACGTGAGGCAGTTAGAAGGTCTGCCATTAAAAACGGGTTTATTGTATGGAATGGTGAAAGGTGAGCCGGTAACGATTGTTGAAAACGGGCTACAATTCTTAGTCGATGTAAGCAAAGGGCATAAAACGGGATTTTACCTTGATCAGCGCGAGAATAGATTATTAACCAGACAGATAAGCACGGATAGAAAAATCCTGGATTGTTTTTCTTACACCGGTGGTTTCACAGTTAACGCCTTAGCTGGTAATGCGAAACATGTCACCACGGTCGATTCATCAAAGGAAGCGCTTGAGATAGCGGCTCGAAATGTTGAATTGAACAGCCTGGATCTTCGGAAGGTAACATTCATCGAACAGGATGTGTTCAAGTACCTGCGATATTTACGAGACAAGGGAGAGGTTTTTGACCTGATCATCCTGGATCCACCGAAATTTGCGCCAACCGCTTCCCAGGCGGAGAAAGCCGCACGTGGATACAAGGACATTAATTTACTAGCCCTGAAAATGCTGGTACCTGGTGGCTATCTACTCACCTTCTCCTGCTCCGGTGGGGTGGGGGAAGAGTTATTTCAGAAAATCATCGCTGGAGCGACACTTGATGCTGGAATTAATGCCGTCATCCTAAAACGTCTGCACCAGGCAGTGGACCACCCAGTAGCTATCAATTTCCCAGAGGGGGCCTATCTAAAGGGATTTTTGATCCAGCGGATGAATTGAAGCTCTTAAAATATTTAGCTCTAAAGTATTAAATAATTGCGTGGTGAGCTCATGATTGACAATCTCAATCTTTTTACCATCAATTTGCGCATAGTCATTATTGACACCATGAAAATTCCAACTAATCTTTGAATAATCTAAACGATACTCGCCCTTGCTATCCCAGATAATTCGAAATCTTCCTTTTTGGTTATCTAAATAAAATTTATCGATGCGATTATTTCCATAGCCATCGCCTTCATCATGATAGATATGGCTAATCGACGGTTCATCAAGCCCGGGATAAACATGGAAGATAAGTGAATTTCCTTCTTGAGTCGGAAGCACACTTCCACCTTTTACGAAAATCGGAATCGTATCAGGGGTTGTGTGAATTTCGACCTGGCAAGGACCTTGATGTTGTTGATCGTCCCAATAGGAGTACCACAACCCGGCAGGCAACACTACTTTCCGGCTGATTTCACCTGGATGCACTATCGGGGCAATCAATAGCGCATCACCCAGCATGAACTCGTCTTCAATATCCCAGGAGGATTGATTTTCTTGATCATTCCAGAATAATGGCCGTAACAATGGCAAACTAGTTTGGTGTGATTCCCATGCCAGGGTATAGTAATACGGGAGCAATTGGTAGCGCAGTTTGGCGAACTTCCGCACAATACTCGTTGTCGGCTCACCGAAAGACCAGGGCTCTCTGGGTTCTGTCCCTACCGCCGAATGAGTTCGAAAAAGGGGTAAAAAGGCACCCAATTGGAACCAGCGTTGGTATAGCTCAGCATCGGGGTTGCCACTGAATCCGCCGATATCCACACCTGAGAAAATATGCCCGGAAAGGCCAAGCCCAAGGAGCATGGGGATGGTTACCTGGAGGGCTTCCCAGGAAGTTTCAACATCGCCGGTCCAATTCCAGGCATACTTTTGAAGGCCAGCCCAACCAGACCTTGAAAAGATCCACGGTCTTTTTTCAGAGGTGAGTTTTCGAAAGGCCTCAAAACCAGATTGGTTCATCAGCAATCCATAGATATTATGGGCTTCGAGGTGGTCACCACCACATCCTTCCATGGCGTGGCGAGTTGTGATCGGGAAGGATTTATCTCCCCAAGCGGTAAACGAAGACGGCTCATTCATGTCATGCCAGATACCGGATATTCCCTGATCGAACAACCGCTTGTATAAGCTCATCCACCATTGCCGGGTTTCTGCGTTCGTGAAGTCTGGGAAGACTGACCAGCCAGGCCACGATACACCATTCATTGTTTTCCCATTGGGTAACTTGCAATATACATCCCTGGATAAGCCAACTGCGTAGATATCATACCCAGCATCGCGTTTCACCGCCGGGTTGATACTGGCAACAACTTTGATCCCTTGATGATCAAGCTCAGTTGTCAGGTTTTTCAGTTCAGGAAAGTGGGATTTGTCGACGGTAAATACTTTGAAGCCATCCATATAATCGATGTCAAGGTGGATAGCAGAGATTGGCAGATCATGGGTTTCAAAACCTTTGATCACCTGCCTGATATCTTCTTCCGTATGGTAACCCCAACGGCATTGGTGATAACCAAGCGACCATTTCGGTGGTAGGAATGGACGGCCAATAAGGTCACCAAGCTGAGTGTAGATCGTGGACAATGAACCAGTGATCACGTAGTACCTGAGCTCACCGCCTGAAAATGAAGCCTCAAGTGTCTCACCAATTTCAAATGTGGAGCGGTATGAATTTTCAAAATACACCAGATGGCTGCCTGAAGGAGAGATGCTTAGATAAATCGGTGTACCGATATAGAGAGGATCGCTGCCTCGGGTGTAGGTTCCGCCGGCATCGGTGTTCCATGAGGTATAACGACCAGGACGGAGATTGATTGAGCTGGAACGCTCACCCAAGCCATAAATGTGTTCATCAGGGGAGAGATTGGTGGATACCTTCCACGTTTCTCCACAACGAATGGGTGCATTGTCCTGTTTTAATATCTTATCATTTCGATCTCCAAAAATGACATTCCCCGCCTCACCAAGCATTACCTGCAAATTATTCCCTCGCAGAGTGAATCTATCCGAACTACCTGCAGTCAGCTCAGCATCAACAAAATTCCATTCCGTTCGGTTTATCGTATAAGGATAAGAAGGCTTACCTGGTCCCCAGGTTATTCGGATCATCTCCTCGGTGAGGAAAACAACTTCCAGGTTTGCGTTTTCAAATTTGAAAATAAATCCGCCAGGAATTTTGTCATATTCTATTAAAGTACCAGGCTTTACTGATGTTTCCGTTGAATTATTATTTGTTGCCAAACGTTCATTGTGGTCACGAATAATAGTGTTTTGCAAGGTTCGCGAAATCCCAGATAAGCGAAGCGCTCGTAATACATAGAAAATTCTGCTGATGTCCATAACGATTCACAACTTCCTTAATACATTCATCAGGCAATATTCAGTGCCGATAAAGATCGGTTTGGAACGCGAAAACCACAAATCGCAAGAAATAATAAATTCAAAGACTAAATCGTGACTAGTCGATCAATTCTTTTAATGCTCTATATCCGATGACGTGAATACCTTCCTTATTTAAATGTTGGCGTAATTCCTCAGACATGAAGGTCAAATAATCAGCTACGCGACTATGCCAATCTGGGGTGATCGCAGTCAGCTCAGGGGTTTTGACAGAGGGGTGTATCACAAAATGGGTAATTCCGCTTTGTAGATTGCTCATCGTCTGCTTTGCATAATCCAGGCGATTATGTGGCTTATCCAGATCGAGCCCAGATGTGTGATCCACTAACGGAATGCCCTGTTCTTCTAGAATTTTGACATAGCTGGCAGCAAAGGCGGCTGTATCTTGATCCAATCCTAACTTGATATAGCTCACCTCATCTAGCCTTGGAAATAAAAAAGGCACCTTAGATTGGAGAGCTAATTGGATATAGTCCTTAACAAATTTCGGGTGAGCCACGGTTAGCATGTGAGTATCCAGGTGGGTGACAACGATGCCAGCCGATAGCGCTCGATTGAGCTGGGCTTGCAGCTCGGTCCGAACAGCTTCAGGGTCGCCAGATAATTGAGCTTCCTCTGATGTGTGGTAAAAATATCCAGCTGGATCGATCATTCCTGAGCGCTTATCGGAGGTAGAAATTGGCGACCAGCGGTAATTATCCCACTCGCTGGTTAGAGTCAGGTGGACACCCATGTCAGTCGATATATTTTGACGGCAATACGCTACTACGGCCGGAAACCATGACGAAGGCACCATTGTAGCGCCGGAAGAAATCAATCCGAAATCGAATAATTCCGAATACGCCTGGACAGATGCCTGGCACATACCAATATCGTCGGTATGGATGATCACTAAACGGTCATTGTCAGAAAACCCAAGTTTGTTGAGGACAGGATTAGGTTGCATAGATTTTCCCTAACAGAGAAAGAATTAGTTATGATTATAATTGAGGCATTCAATTACTTGGAGAAAATAAATGGAGAATATGGAGAATGATCTCGAGCGGATCCTGGTCACGTCTGAGCAGATCAAGGCTCGGGTAAATGAACTAGCCGACCAAATTTCAAAGGACTACGCCCAAGTCGATCAAATATATTTGATCGGTATATTAAAAGGGGCATTCATTTTTTTGGCAGATTTATGCCGAGAGCTCAGGATGCCACATATTGTTGATTTTATGGCGGTATCAAGTTATGGCAAAACCGCGAATACCGGGGCAGTAAGGTTGATAATGGACTTGCGCGAGCCAATTGATGGGCAGCATGCAATCATTGTAGAAGATATCGCCGATAGTGGAAAAACACTCCGGTATCTATACCAGGTATTAAAGTGGCATAATCCTGCGTCATTAAAAACTTGCGTTTTACTGCGGAAAAACAAAGATAACCTCGATATACCCATTGATTACCTCGGGTTCGATATACCTAATGCCTGGGTTGTCGGCTACGGGCTGGATTATGCTGACCACTACCGAACTCTGCCCTATATTGCAGAACTAAAGCCAAAAATCTATTCTACCTAGATTGTTTACAATCCCCACCTAAAAATAAAGCCTGGAGGTTTATATTCTCCTCCAGGTTTACTTTTCCTGCATTTCCTGCGGTCCCGACGGGATTCGAACCCGCGATCTCGGCCTTGACAGGGCCGCATGTTCGGCCGCTACACCACGGGACCTTGCGTGCGGTAGTTTACTATACAATTATTCCATCGTCAAGTAAAGTGACGCTTACCTGGTAGCTGGTTCACGCAATGGCAATATATCCACACTGATGGAATATTCATCGGAGTTATCAACTTCAACAACAGCCATTGGAAAGGGCAGGTAATGACCAGGTGAATAGTCAAAATTAGGGTCCTCTGGTTTGGACATCATCGAAAATGTGTCATTGAAGGCATAGGTGCTTATGGGGACTGAGGATGAGATTCTCACTCGTATGCCAGAATGCAATCCCCAGGTAGAACTGCGATTACTTTTTTCTAAGAAATATAATTTCCCCCAATCGGGTGTAAAACGTGTCCAAGGGTCAACAGCCAAAGGAATTAATGTTTTAGTCGCGTTGGGAGGCGTTTGGATTTGGATGTCTACCCCATCAGCTGTAAGGGTAAAGGATCTTGAGATTGCTCCGCGGTTGTCTATGAGATATATGTAGTCATTCTCGATCTGTGCAGTATAGTCTTCCCATTCTGAAAATGGGTTTTGAAGCGCACCTAAAATCTGGGCAGAGTCAGCCCGAATCCCCAGGTTCGGTTGCCAGGTGGAAGGGTCGCTCAAGCCAACGACAAATTCCCAGGTGGGACCAATAATTTGATGGACGCCTTGAGCATCGATCGAGAAGAAAAATGGAATGTAACCACCTTGAGGCTCAATTACCAGGAATTTGGTCTGATCGGCGAATATACATTCACTGGCATCATCGAAATCCAAATCGAGGGTGCAGGTTTGAATCGGGAGCGGTGCAGCAGCCCATTCAGCTGCCTTAAGCAGAAAACCCAATTGGTTTAAATAGCCTGCTCGCAGCACAGCCAGGTCAGGTCTAGCCTGTCCGTTGAGGTCATCAAACACGGATTGGGTAAGCTGAGTCAAGCGATTATCGGGCGAAGCAGATAAAGCATCAGCGATTTTTAACTTAACCTGCGTTTCGTGGTCAGAATCAGCAATCCGTGTCGGGGAGGTGACAGCAGACTGGGCGTAAATAGCTGAGAACATATCAGGGTAGGCTAGTAAATCTTCCCGAGTTAATACCTGGATCCAAGGATGGGACGAGATATAACCGAAAACCTCGGAACTTACAGCCGGGTCTCCCAGGGGAGAGAGAGCAAAATCACCGCCGAATACAAGTAGGGAAGAGGATGGGTTATTTGCCGTAGAAATCATTAACACCTTGCAAGATAATGAAAGAGAAAGAATCGCGTCGGATTTTTCAAAGGTACGGTATTCATGGGTTTGCTGACAATCATATGGAAAATCAAAATAATGCGCATAGCCATAATCGATAAATAATATAGATTTATCTTCCTCCTCAAAATAAAATACTTCTTCATTTTCTTTATTGATCAAAATGCTATTTATTATATTTCTACTAACTAGTAAGGTTACTTCGTCATCGTTTCCCATATAATCAAGCGCGGATATGTTTTCACGAGATAAAAAATCATAAAAAAATACTGGAGAGTAAGTGCGCGCAACATCATCCAGGAGGTATTTCATGCCATGCCGACTGCTCATCAGCCCGGAATGGGCACCAGCCCAGGATCTCAATGCCTGTGCGGGTGTTACGGAGGAGAAAGTATTCCAAAAGACTAACAGTACTTTTGATTTGGGTGGTGGGAGGGTGTCAATATTGAATGGATCGGTTTGATCAACTACCAGTGGACTGCCAGGTTTCGTAACAATGGCTTGGAGTTTTGTAAACCCCGGGTAAACAGGTATGCGGTTATGAATGAAATCTAGTACTAACCAATCCTGGTAAACGTCATATACTGAATTAATTCTCTGGTTTATCACCGAGGTTTTTTTATTGTCAATAACACTTATCCTGCCGAAGTCATTAATTTTGACCAGATAATCCCAGCTAAAACCTGCAGGATTTTGATAATTACTGAAATTCAGGCGGTTTTGGTTGCTGTCCGGATTCGTATCTATAGCAATATAAATATCATTTCCCAGGTAGGAGTCCAGGTCTAGAAAATCGAGCCGGATTTGAAAAGAGTCATCGATTTTTCGAGTATATAGCGCAATCAGGTCTTGTTTTGGTTCGAGAGAATCAACCGGATCCAATAACCTGAGATCCGAATACTTCCAGTTTACGAGATCCGTACCTGGATCGAGGTAAGCTGCCTGACATCCTGCTAAACCCAGGCATATAATAAGACCCAGGATCATCAGTGTGGTCTTATTTTTATAATGAATGTGGCGCATACAGTAGAGAAGAACTGTCATATACCGTGTGGATTGTTCAAAAAATAACAAAAATCTTAACAAAATGAAGTAATGCAAGTATAATCAGGAATTATCCACATTGATGCTTTTCCAACAATTTAGAAGGGAGATATCCGATGAAAAGATTATTTGCAGTCCTTATAACTATCATCGCATTATTGGCGTTTGTTTTTCCTGCCTCAGCATCAACAAACTCATCCCAATCATACCCTTATTTTAATATATTGGAAGTCGTGAAAGATAAAACTGTCACGATACAGGCTTACAATTTCCCAGCCAGCGATAGTTTTCGGGTCACTATGGGACAGTATGGCAACCTTGGAATAAATGGCGTCGTTGTCGGGTTCACCGACACAGGCAATGGGGGATCGTTCACCGCAACTTATTCCATTCCTTCCACTTTGGCGGGCTATGAACGGATCGCCATACGACTGCAAAGCCCCACCAGCGGATATTATGCCTACAATTGGTTCTGGAATAATCCCCAAACAGCTCCAGCACCAGCACCAGCGCCGATACCTGGTTATAGCGGCTTTCCAACTTTCTCAATAAAATCAGTGGTTAAAAACGATTCCGTCACGATATTGACGAAGAATTTTCCTCCCAATGACGCCTTCACAGCGACTATGGGCAAATATGGAACCATGGGAGTGGGTGGCGTCGTTGTGGCAACCACAAATTCTGGTGAAGGAGGCTCATTCGAAGTCACATATAAGATCCCTTCATCGCTAAAGGATTTTAACCCAATCGCGATTCGATTACAGAGTCCAACAACCGGCTATTATGCCTACAATTGGTTTTGGAATAACACTGCAAATACCGCAGCACCTGAGCCACAGCCAGCCCCAGCCCCAGCACCAGCCCCAGCCCCAGCGCCTGCACCTGGTCCGGTCACACCCGGATATAGTGGTTTCCCAACCTTTGTGATTAGCGCAGTGGTTAAAGGCAGCACGGTCACCATTTCTGGGTCCAACTTCCCAACCAGTGATACGTTCTCAGTATATATGGGAGCATATGGCACTCAAGGTGTGGGAGGAGTAAATGTTGGCAGTACGAGCACAGGTTCGGGAGGCAAACTAACCGCAACTTACAATATCCCAGCATCCTTAGCAGGCTCCACACAAATTGCCATACGACTGCAAAGCCCCTCTAGCGGATATTTCGCCTTTAATTGGTTCTGGAATAACACATATCCGTAATATGTAATTTTGGATAAATATAGGACCTCATTCTTTTGAATAAAAGGATGAAGGTCCTATTTTTAATTAAGAATTAACCGATTTTTCGAAAAATCGCGGCTAGGGTCATATCATCGGAAATTTCTGCTCCCCGGATAAACTCGAGCACAGATCCTACGATCATTTCTAGCAAGTCAGCACAAGTTGTAAAACCATGCTTTGACAAAAGGTCGAATAACCTCTGCGTGCCAAACATCTCTTCGCCAACCGAAAAAGCTTCGGTGATGCCATCCGTATACAAAAACACAAGGTCACCGGGATTAATCTGGATGTATCTTTCGGTAACTTCGATATCATCAAATATACCCAATGCGATGCTGGTGCGGGTCAGCTCAACGAGCCCTTCCTGCCTGGCATTGATTATGATCGGAGGATTATGTCCTGCATTCGCATAAACAAATTCGCCGGTATCGAGAGAAATCACTCCATAAAAGACAGTTACAAACAAGCCGTGCTTAGAATCAGGGAACAACAGGTCATTGACTTGCTTCAAAACAGCAGCCGGAGATGGCTTTTCTTTAGCGGTTGAGCGGATCAGTGTCCTTATCAAGGTCATAAATAACGCAGCTGGCATCCCTTTATCAGCTACATCGGCAATAACCAGACCAATTCGATTTCCATCAAGTTTCAGAACATCATAGAAATCTCCGGATACCTGGCGGGCTGGTTGCCAGTGAGCGCAGATATCCCATCCCGGTAAATCGGGCAACCGATCGGGCAAAAAAGTCATTTGGATCTCGCGAGCCAGCTGAAGCTCACGTTCCATCCGCTCACTTTTGACGGCTTCCTGCTGCAATAAATCATTTTTTATAGCAATTGCCGCTTGTTGGGTAATACCTTTAACGATTTCGATGCGTTTTTCGCGGATGTGCAGAGACGGCGTGCCTCGGATTGGGTCTTCTTCTTCAATCAACATCACACCTAAAACTTCATCCTTCACACTTAGGGGGAAACCGATGAGGAGCTTTTCCCTCACTCTAAGTGACTGGCTATCCAGCTGAACGGAAATATCATCACCATCTTCAGAGGAAACAGTATCCACATACTGATAACCGCCAGAAGCAATCTCATTCCAGTTGGTTGGTGAGCTGTCATGGCCGAGTGAATGGTAGACTATCTGCTTACTTATCTGAATACCTTCGATTAAGGGAAATTCGTCCGCTCTGATTACCTGACCCAGCAATGCGAGCTCATTCCTGGAAAAACCAAAATATTCCGACTGGCGGAACACCAGTTGCCGCGCATCCCACAAGTAGATGATGCACCGTTTGACCCCGACCAGGATGGGTGTGATGCGGACAATTGAGCTAAGGATTTCACTTATCTCCTTCGAACTGACCACAGCTTGAGCTACTTGAAGCAGGGCAATGGAGGTATAGGCTTCTTCCTCTTGAGATTTTATCAACTGAAGGTTTTCAATAGCTGCCGCTGTCTGGCGGGCGGCCCCCTCAATCAAGGTAAATTCCTCATCCCAAACATCCTGTGGGGAATCCTTGGAGAATGAGGAATCGCTGAAGTCAAGCAACATGGCGCCGCACAGGCCATTTTGGGATATCAAGGGAAATAAAATCAGTAGATCCTTGTGGAGATCTTTTTCAGGAAAAACCTGCGCAGAAAATTCTATTGGTACTGACTCATCAGTGAATATAACCGGGCTGGTGCTTTCCTTTAGCTTATCAAATGCGGGAATAGTGCCTTCGAAGACTTCCACTGCCATCAACCTGGCAGTCTGATCTTCACTAAAACCACTGGATGCCCGAGCAAAGAAGGCCTCAATGAGTGAATCCCATAAGAAGACTACACACCCTGTGGCATTAATCAGCCCGGGCAACATACTAACCACAGTCTCAAGCAGTTCATCAAGATTAGTGATTGATTGAGTAGCTTCAGCAACCTGGAGAAGAACCGTGGAAATCCAGGCCTGATCATGGGCTGCAGTATAATTCCTGGCATTTTCCAGGGCGATCGCGGCAAAATTTGAAAATGATCTGATAAGGCTATTTGATTCACTATCATATAGACCAGATTTATGGCTTACTGCCAGGATCATTCCTAATGCCTGGCCCGAGCCATCAAATAATGGAGACCCAATGGCTGAATAATCCCCATCAAAACCAAGGATATCTCCAAAAGGCTCGAGCACAGCCTCAATGTCTTTAATCACCGGAGTGACCGAACCGATAATTTCCATTAACCATGGATAGATGGTTAAAAGATCCTCTTCATCAAATGTCCGCTCAGCATACTTATCTTCAAAATCCGCAATGCTTGTGATATTTTTAGTTGCGGAAGTTTGAATAGATTGCTCAGCTAATCGGTAATCAGCTAATCGCAACGTTGATCGAAACAGGTCGATATCGGATTGGTGTTCAGCGATTTTATATAACCAGATACCCACTGCATCCCATGTGAGAACCTTACCCAGCTCATCAAATAGAAGCTTTGAGACACTTTCCAGAGAAATGTCTGGAGACAGTCGCCCGACCGATTGATGTAAACGCTCATATATTGCCCGTTTGACATACTCTGATTGATGAATGTCAGCATTATGGATGGCCACAGCAATATTCTGGGACAGTAAATGGAAGCCATTCAACGTTTCAGGGCCAAATACATCTGAAACATTACTATAAATAGCCAAGGCACCCATGCAGTGGTCGCCAATCACCAATGGTAGGATTATTTCAGCAGCTTCAGGCGATTTGAAACCGAGTGAGTGCTCAGGGATGGCAGCCATATCGTTGACGATAATAGGGAACTGATGGTTAATCGACCAAACCAACTGGACGGGCACTTCATTAACTTCAAGGATCTGCTCTTCAAGAACGTTTTCCTGAGATATTCCGATATATTTAAACCTATTAAGGGTATTTCCATGGCGAAGATATAACCCGACGCTAGAATGCCCATAATATTGATGGATAAGAGACAGGCAGTTATTGGATAGGCTGTCACGGTCTAAATTGGATAATATAGACCGGCTAATTAGGGTCGTAATATTCAGCCAGTCCATGCAAGTGTGAATATATTCAGCCTTTGTCCACGATGTAAGGCGACTGATCGCCAGAGCAAATTGAGAACACACATCGATAATGAATTGAACATCATGAGGAGCGACTGTATGCTGAGTATGTTCCTGTATCTGCACCGCACCAAGCAGTTGTCCTTTATCCAGTAAGGGAATAGCAAAATTCAGAGGCCTGGTTTCATCCTGAAGCAAGAATTCATCATTCCAGACTACTCGTTTTTCATCGCTTGCTTTCGTCATTAAAGGAGTATGTTGATTGGTAAAATATGGAGGACTATACGGATCTTCACCCGACAGGTTGCTCACCCAGGTTGGATCGAGCCAAAGGCTGATTTTGCATCCGTATACCTGATCGAGAAGCTGTGATAAGTAGGATTCCAGGGAAATTAAATCATATTGTGCCGCTAGTAACTCGGCTAGTCTTAGGTGATGGTGCCATTTATTCAAGTTGGCAGTTTCAGAAAGCTGTGAGGGCTGAATCGACATCTTGGAAAAATCTGAATAGCGGAACAAAACCTGCCAACTCTAATGTATCATAAACCCTTTGAGGCACATTAACCAACAAGACTTCCCCCGGATGGATCTTTTTGCACGTTTTTTGAATATCGATCAATACCCTCAGCCCCGCACTGGATACATACATGACATCCCCAAGGTCCAGGATGATCTGGAAATGATTCTGTTCGGTGATGTTTTTTAGTACATCCGCAAGACTCGGAGCCGTGTAGCTATCAATCCGTCCCTTGATTGCGACTAAATCACAATTTGGCTGAGATGTTACGGTAATCTCCATGCCGCTATATCCTTTTCGTTATGATTGTCGTCTACTAGCCTCGTAAAATTATACCATTGGGGAATATAATATACTGGTTCGTCAGCATAATTGCATACCCAATCGCGTCAGGATAAGGCTCTATGGATAGTCAAATTGCTCTGTCAGTTGTGATTCCAGTTTTTAATGAAGAAAATAACCTATCACCGATATATTCGGAGCTGACCGAAGAGTTAAAGAAGATTGGCTTATCTTATGAGATCATATTTGTGGATGATGGCAGCACTGATAAAAGCTTTGACGAACTTGAAAAGCTCCACCAGGCCGATAAATCGATCAAGGTGATCCAATTCCGGCGGAATTTCGGCCAAACCGCAGCGTTTGCTGCGGGATTTGACCATGCCCTGGGGAATTTGATCGTTACACTCGATGCAGATGGCCAGAATGATCCTGCAGATATCTCGAAACTACTCAAGCTGATGCAGGATGGCGATTACGATTTTGTCACGGGTTGGCGGCTAAATCGCAAAGAACCCATCATCCGCCGCTTCCTTTCTAAAACAGCCAATAAAATCATCAGCCACAGCACACACCTGGTGATCCAGGATCGGGGTTGCTCATTAAAACTCTTCAAAAGCGAGATCGTGAAAAACCTGCGCTTATATGGGCAATTGCACAGATTTCTGCCTGAATTAGCCAGCTCATTGGGCGTGAAAATCGCCGAAGTACCTGTCAATGATCGATCCAGGACATCCGGGAAATCAAAATACGGCTCGATTACACGCACGCCGCGCGTGTTCCTGGATATGATCACCGTGATCTATTTACTGACTTTCTTCACCAGCCCGATGCGGTTATTCGGATCGATGGCATTTTTCTGCGGTATTGCTGGTTTTATTATCGGTGCGGTGCTAGCCGGAGCAAAAATTTATCATGGAATTATCGGTGGATGGGTAGGCTTCCAATCATACGAGATCGGGAATCGACCGTTATTGCTATTAGCCATCCTGCTGATTGTGATCGGGGTCCAGCTGCTCATGATGGGTTTCTTAGGCGAAATGATCATGCGTATCTATTATGAATCACGCGATAAACCTGTCTATCACATACGCCAGGTATTAGAATGATTTCCCTACCCAACAAGCAAGAGCTCCACAAATAAATCACATATTTGCAGAAAATCTAGGAATTGGTTTTTTTTCTTTCAAATATTTCCCAATAGCCTTTATCCAGCTCATCATCGGAGAGATGCGCATATCGTTGGGTTACGGCGATATTCTTATGCCTGGCCAGTTCCTGGGCGAGCTTCAGGTTGCCAGATCCTCTAAGCACAACGGTGACAAAGTAATGGCGAAACGAGTGGGGAGTTATGGTCCCCACTGCTTCCTCCCCAAGCGCCTCTCGAACCCTCTGGGTGACAATGTTCCTTCCCGTCGTGGTGGTGATGGGCTTGATCTTTTTACCGGCACCTCGATCATGCCGGGCGAAGAGGGGCAGGGAAGCGAGAGTCCTTCCGGAGGCTCCATCCAGGCTAGCTCGACGCGAGAGGTAATCCTTGATGGCGGCTATACTGCGCCTAGAAAATCTAACCACTGCTTGTTGGTTACCTTTCCCAATGATGATCGCCCGACCTTCGTTCCAATCCATATCACCACGGCGAAGATTACATGCTTCATGTACACGTAATCCTGTATCTGCCAGGGTAAGCAGGAATGCCCTATCGCGGTAATTTATTAATTGTATAACTTCATCTGTAACAGGCGTTATTGCAATATTATTTGCATTTTCTAATACATTCTCAATATTGTAATAGGGAAACTGGGGCAGGCGTTGACCTGGTTTCCTGGCCCGCTGCCTGATTAGCATCCGAACACGTGGAAGGTTGATTTCGCATAGTCGTTCTGCTGAAACGAACTCATAAAATCCGGTCAATGCCGTCAGGTAAAGACGTTCGGTGGTGGGCGAATATACTTTCAAGGTCGTGATAAACCAGACCACAGCATCTTCCGATAAAGTCACAATGGGAGTAGTCTCCGGCGGTATGCTGTGGTCAGTAAGCATGATCTCAAATGCATTCATTGCGTTGTGGTAGGTGCGACCGGTGTTCGCACTACGAGCAGAGGAGACAGATTGAATATATTCGTTAATTACTTGTGATATAGATGTTTTCTTATTCATAGGTCCAGTCACTCAGAATTCTATGGTTATGATAATAATACTTATCGAAACCATGATTATAATAACCGATGGAATCCGGGTTGTCAAGCCCCCCACTCATTAAAAGCATTGTAAATTAAGGTTAAATCTCTATTCAGAAATATAATTTCCCCAAAATATTTATTATTAACAAATATTTATCGAAAATACTTACTCTAATTCAGCTCCCCCACTCGCATCTCCTGGCCAATAAAGAGATCGGGTGATGAGCCTGCACTCCTGTTCCGTCCAGGATTTGCGATTGGCATGAAATGCCAGCCGCAGCGACAAGCGGATCATCGGTAGCATCAATTGCGGGAAACAAAGCTAACCTACCAACTTGCAACGATGTGTCGTAGTGTTCAGCCTCATAACCAAATGCCCCTGCCATACCACAACAACCATCGTCGATGACCTTGACCACATACCCAGCATATTCCAATATCGCCGCCGATGCAGCCACTCCCACCGGGTATCCATCCACTGCTGGAGGTTGAGCTTTTTGGTAACAGTGTCCGTGTAATAGAACATTTGTGCTAGACGCAATATCTTGCTTCACTCGTATCCTTGAGATCAAAGTCTGATTATCTCTCCCCGGCCTGAGCAAGAACTCGTCCACCAGGTAGGCTCTGCGAGACAAGGCAGCGACGGTTTCGTCTCCTGGGAAAAAGTCAAGAAACTCGTCTTTGAGGGTATAAATTTCGGATGGCTCTAGTCCAACCACCGGTAGCTTTCCATCAGGATCTTCATTACGAATTTCGTCTATCAGATTGTGCGCATGTTCCTTTGCCTGGGTGAGGAAACCTTTGGATACCAATGTCCGGCCGGCACCCAGGTTGCGTAAAACTTTTACGCTCACACCTGCTGACTTCAACACTTGCAATGCATCCATGCCAGTTTCAGGGTAAAAGTATTCGTTGAATGCATCGGATAAGAACAGGCAATCGGGATGATCCATTGACTCCATGATGGACCTTGCTCTCGCCCGAAAAGACATGCGTGATAACTCAGGTAAACTACGCTCCTTGGAAAGTCCAAGCATGGATCGACGCAATCCGGCAAAAGCGGGCGCAGATAGGAATATGTTGAGAATTGGTGCCAGGTGATGTCCATACCTTGCAATGGTTGAGATGTACCCAAAGAGATAATCTCTCAGGGGATGTCGGTGGCCAGGCAACGAATAATAATACTGGTAAAACTCATATTTCAATTTTGCCATATCCACTGCCGACGGACATTCGGCCTTACAGCCCTTACACGCCAGGCACAATTCCAGGCTCTGCTTAACGGCTTGAAAGCTACTTTCCTGGGATGTAAATCCGTTCGAGATCATCTCTCTGAGTAGGTTCGCCCGTCCACGGGTACTGAACATCTCATCCTTCGTCGCCTGGAACGAAGGGCACATCACGCCAGTGGACTTACGGCATACCCCGGCACCGTTACACTGCTCTATGGCTGCAACCAGCTGTTTAGGCTCAGCCTTGCTCGATGAAAATGCCATCACTGATGCCCAGCCTACCGGCTGATATGCATCATCATATCTTAGCGAGCTGTCCATCCTGGGTGGGTTAACTATCTTTCCAGGATTCAATATCCCAGTGGGATCAGCGGCTAGCTTCAGGAGGCGGCAAGCTTCTACGACCTTCGGACCATATGCACGTTCTATCCACTCACCGCGGGTGATGCCATCACCGTGCTCGGCACTTACTGCCCCACCCAGGCTGATTACCAGGTCCGCAGTAGCTTCAGCGATTTGGCGCAGCTCCTGCCTGCCTTGGGGGGTCTTGATGTTGATCAGAGGCCGGATATGCAAACAGCCGGCTGAGGCATGGCCATAAAAATCAGCTTCAGTGTGAAAACCGGCGAGGATTTGTACCATCCGACTCACAAACTCACTCAATCGCTCCACCGGCACACTCATATCCTCGATGAAGCTGATTGGCTTTTGAGCTCCCAGCCTGGACATTAGGATGCCCAGGCCCACCTTCCGCACATCCCATACCTGCTTCTGCTGTTTCGGGGTTTCGGCAAGATATGCTTCATCAGGCCAATGCTGCAACTGATTAAGCCGGGAAATCTTGTCTTTGATGCCCTTGAGCTCATTCCCGGAAAATTCTACAACCAGCATAGCAGCCGGGTCTCCAACAACAAACGAAAGCAGGCTGGCATATGCAGGTACAGAACGAGCCAAGTGAATCAAACTCTGCGGAATCAGCTCGACTGCTGAAGGTGAAAGTTCCAGGATGTCTACGACACTGTCACAGGCTTCGCTGATTGACGAGAAATTGATCACCGATAAAACCGTATGCTGCTTGACTGGCACCAGGCGTAGGGTGGCATTACGGATGAGAGCCAGGGTTCCTTCTGAACCCGCCATGATTTGCGCCAGGTTGATCGTCCCAGGGGCTACCGGTGGGTATGGATATGTGCTGGTATCCCATTGCGGTGGGTATGTCGGAGACCAGGGCAGCAGGTAGTTCAGGTTATAGCCCGATACCCGTCGCCAGGTGCCTGGCCAGGCTTTGCGAATGTCATCAGCATAGTCTCGGCGGATTTGCTGCACTGAGCGATAGATACACGTGATAATCTCAGGCTCGGGATAATTTTTCGGAGTTTGTAAACTGCGATTGATTTCATCCAGTGGCACCTGTCTAAAGGCGGCGACCGCCCCATCAGCAAGCACCACATCGACTGCCAGGATATGGTCAGCGGTCATACCATGCTCGATAGAATGCGCCCCGGCTGCATTATTTCCAATGCAACCACCCAAGGTGGCACGTTCGGAGGAAGCCGGGTCAGGGCCAAATACCAGATCATATTTCCGTACCGCCCGGTTGAAATCATCAAGGACCAAACCTGGCTCGACTACTGCGCTGCGTTCTTCCAAATTCAAACTCACCAATCGGTTGAGATAACGCGAGCAATCAACAATTAAGCCTTTGCCGATACAACCACCAGCCAAACCGGAGCCAGAACCACGCGGGATGATGGGGATACCATACTGGTGGCACATTCTGACTATCGGAACCAGCTCATCAGAAGAACGTGGAAAGACAACACCAAGTGGCTGAATCTTGTGTATCGATGCATCGGTGCTGAATAAAACCCGGCTGATAGGGTCTACCTTGACCTCGCCAGTTATATTCTGTTTTAGCTCTGCAACAAATTCTGGTGATAATTGGTCCATATTAAGTACACTCGGAAAATAAACCTGAGATTTCTAATTATGCCATAATCCACTCAGATCATTGTTATATAATGGCAGTGAAAATAAAGGCAATGGATTATGGCAAAAACCTCCTATCTCATAGATCTCTCCTGCACAACTTGTGGAAAGCATTTTCCATCAAATCAGCCTCAGACCTATTGCCACGATTGCAACGCGACGCTCCTGGCGAATTATGATTTTACACGCCTGAAGCAAGCTGTAGATCGTGATCAATTCAGGTGCCGACCCAAAGGGATGTGGCGCTGGTATGAATGCTTGCCTGTGAGAAAAGCGCATAGCATCGTTACCCTCGGAGAAGGTGATACACCATTGCTACGCCTCACAAGGTTAGGTCACACGCTTGGTTTACTAAATCTTTATATCAAGGAAGAAGGAATTAACCCAACCGGTTCTTTCAAAGCGCGTGGGGTGGCTTGTGCTGTTTCAAAAGCCCAGGAGCATGGGATAACAAAGCTAGTTATCCCCTCAGCCGGCAATGCTGGCGGTGCCCTGGCGGCTTATGCCGCCCAAGCAGGCATGGACGCACTTATCTATATGCCAAAATCATCCCCAAATTCTAATATCTCCGAAAGCATAATCACTGGAGCCAGGGTTGAGCTGGTTGATGGCCTAATCGATCAGGCAGGAAAGCTGGCTAATTTAAAGACGGAGCAAGATGGATGGTTTAACATGGCAACCTTCAAGGAGCCGTACCGGGTGGAAGGTAAGAAGATCATGGGCTATGAAATCGCCGAAAGCCTGGGATGGAGACTTCCTGACGTGATCATCTATCCCACTGGAGGCGGCACAGGTCTGGTGGGGATGTGGAAAGCCTTCCAAGAGCTGGCATCCCTCAGTTGGTTGGAGGAGAGAAGCATGCCAAGGATGATGGCGGTTCAGGCTGAGGGCTGTGCACCGGTAGTAAAGGCATTCGACTCAGGCGTAACGTTTTGTGAACCCTGGATAGATGCTCAGACGATTGCCACCGGGTTGTGCGTGCCGAAGAGTTTTGCTGACCAGCTCATCCTGAGAGACATCCAAGAAAGCAATGGTATGGCGATCAGTGTGTCCGATGAGGAGATCCGCCAATGGCAGGGACAACTAGCCAGGACGGAAGGATTATTTGCCTGTCCAGAAGGAGCGGCTACGCTGGCAGGATTGGTAAAGCTCATCCATCAGGGTTCGATATCAAAAGACGAGACCGTGGTCATCTTCAACACGGCCAGTGGAATAAAATACAATTAGGGTCGCTATTACCACTCCAGGCAAGATACTCATAATCGTGAAACCCCGATAAATATCACATTGACGCAATAGTTTATTCACGATACACTTTTTAGGAGAGTCATTGCTAACATCTGTTTAAAACCATAGCTCAGAATAATGTCAGGAGAGAAGTCGATTTATGAATATCAGCAGACTTGCGAGAGGAATTGCTGAATCACCCACATTTGCACTGAATGAAGAGGCCAGGATCTTGCGGGAAAGAGGTGAGCCGGTCATCAATATGAGCATCGGCGAGCCGAAGAACAAAACACCGATTACCGCAATCTTGAGCTCAGCAACAAAGCTGAGTGGAGGAGACATAAAATATACTCCGCCAGATGGCACGCCATCCCTGAAAAAAGCCATCATTCGCTATACGGAAGAGAATTATAACAAGGTGGTTGCCCCTGAAAACGTGATCGTTTCAGCGGGAGCCAAGCAATCGCTGTTCAACATCCTGTATAGCATTATCAACCCGCAGGATGAAGTGATCATCCTTGCTCCGCATTGGGTCAGTTACCCAGAGATGGTGAAGATGGTGTATGGCATCCCTGTAATCGTCAGTCCAGAAGATGGGACGTTCCACCCACGCATGGAAGATATAGAGCGTGCGGTGAGCTCGTACACGAAGGCGATCATCGTTAACAGCCCCAATAATCCATCTGGCGAAGTGTTTTCATCAGAATTTATTGGACAGATTGTCGAATTTTGCGAGCGGAAGAAGATTTACCTGATCATGGACGATATTTACCACAAGCTTGTGTTCGATGGTTCAGTCTGGGAGCCAGCATATAAGTTCACCAACCTGGATATCGAGAATACCATGGTCATTGTGGTGAATGGTGTTGCCAAGCTATACGGGATGACCGGCTTCCGCATCGGTTGGACGGTAGCCAATCGAAAATTGGTCGAAGTAATGACCAATGTGCAGGGGCAGATGACTTCTTGCACCTCAGCTTTACTCCAGGCAGCCGCAGAAGGTGCATTAAACGGGATGCAGAGCATTGTCGAAAACCTGCGTTTGACCTTTCAGAATAACAAGCAGGTTGTCGTCCAGGAGTTGAAAGCGTTCAAAGGGATCCACCTCAATCCTCCCAAGGGGACCTTTTATGCCCTCCCAGACTTCCGGGCATACCTTCCCTCCAGCCTGGCCAAGGATTCTGTTGAGCTGTCCAATCTGCTTCTCAAAAGAGCCCTGGTAGTTACCGTTCCTGGCAAGGAATTCGGGATGGAAGGCCACATCCGGTTGAGTTATGCCGGCTCTGTCAAGGATATAAAAGAAGGAATCGAGCGCATCAAATGGGTCTTAGATCCTACCTCGCCAAATGAAATCTACATTGGTGACCGCAAGCTGGTGAGGGACTGGCTATGAACAACATTTTGAATATCAAGACCCCCGCCGAAGGCCAGGCCGAGGCCAACAAAAGCGATTTCGGACTGGATAATATCGCGCTGCTTAACTTGCGGAAAGTATATTGGAACCTGACCACCGAAGCATTATATGAGGAGATCATTTTCAGGGGTGAAGCCCAAATATCCCACATGGGTCCGGTTATCGTCAATACCGGTAAGCACACCGCCCGGGCTGCCAGCGATAAATTTGTGGTGCGCGAGTCGACCACCGAACAAAATGTATGGTGGGGGGAATATAATCGCCCGTATGCCACCCCGAAATTCGATGAGCTGTACAACCGCTTGCAAGGCTTCCTACAGGGACGCGATTTATTCGTCCAGGATTGCTATGGTGGAGCTGATCCAAATTATCGATTACCAGTTCGGATCATCACCGAATCAGCCTGGCACTCGCTCTTTGCCAGGAATATGTTCATCAAGCCAAAGACGAATGAAGAATACCGCCGGCATGTACCAGAATTCACGGTGATCAGCGTTCCCTCCTTCAAGGCTTTCCCGCAGATCGACGGGACACCTTCCAATACGTTCATTGTGATCAACTTTGAACAAAGACTGTGCATCATTGGGAACACAGGGTACGGTGGTGAGATCAAGAAGTCGGTCTTTACTTTATTGAACTACTTATTGCCGATGCAGGGCATCATGACCATGCATTGCTCTGCCAATATCGGCAAAAATGGAGACACCGCTTTATTTTTCGGCCTTTCCGGCACGGGGAAAACCACCCTTTCAGCAGACCCGAACCGAGGTTTGATCGGTGATGATGAGCATGGCTGGAGTGACGAAGGTATCTTCAATTTTGAAGATGGATGTTATGCCAAAGTCATCGGTCTCTCGCCCACTGCTGAGCCTGAGATCTATGCCTGTACACGCCGGTTTGGGACCATCCTTGAAAACGTTGTCTATGATCCAGTCACCCGCTATGTGGATCTTGACGACGATACGCGCACCGAGAATACACGTGCCTCCTACCCACTCGATTTCATTGGTAATGCCATCCCGGAGAAAATGGGTGGGCATCCAAAAAATATCATTTTCCTGACCTGTGACGCCTCGGGCGTGATGCCCCCGATCGCCCGTCTCACCCCTGACCAAGCGCTATACCATTTCATATCAGGATACACAGCCAAGGTGGGAGGAACCGAGATTGGTCTTGGTGAAGAACCAGAGATCACTTTCAGTGCCTGCTTTGGGGCTCCATTCATGGTCCTTCCTCCCGCTTTTTATGCGAATTTATTGAAGCAGAAGATCCTTCGGTACGGGGTCGATTGCTGGTTGGTCAATACGGGTTGGGTCGGTGGACCCTATGGCGTGGGTAAACGGATCAGCATCCGCTACACGCGTGACCTGTTGAACTCGGCCTTGAACGGGGAACTGAAGGATGTTGAGTATTACACTGACCCAGTCTTTGGTTTCCAGGTTCCTAAACATTGCCCAGGCATACCCGATAATGTTTTGTACCCAGCAACTTCATGGCCGAGTGAAGATGCTTACATGAAACGCTACACCAGCCTGGCAGCAAGGTTCATCGATAACTTCAAAAAATTTGCCGACGATTGCCCGCCGGAAGTCGTGAAATCTGGGCCTACGATCTAGAAAACTTAATCTCATCAAACTGACCTGCAGTATTTGGCTGCAGGTCAGTTTATTTTATGTTTGGTTGATTTCTTTCTGGAATGGGTGGAAATAGGATAGCAGTCTTCCAGGGATGTGACCCTGGATTTCCACACCACCCGAGACGTGCTCCAGGCGGTCTACCTGGCCTTGCCCGTGGAACAAGGTGATCAATCCACCCTCGTTGTAAGGGAGGTAAACGTGAATGGGAATAAAATCCTCATAAAGGTACGTATGGGCTTTTTGGAGCAGATCAGGGAGACCTTCACCCGTCAGAGCAGAAATGGCAACGGCACTGGGGAAATCAGCCAGGGATCGCATTGCCTGGTCAGGGTCGGTCAGCTGATCAATCTTATTTAACGCGGTAAGGATGGGGATATGGTCAGCTTCGATCTCCGATAACGTCTGATACACTGCCCGGGCTTGCTCGTGTGCCTGGGGATGGGTGATATCGATGACATGGATCAGCAGGTCAGCTTCAGCAATTTCCTCCAGGGTGGCTCGAAAAGCTGCCACGAGCGTGGTAGGTAGCTTTTGGATGAATCCCACCGTGTCGGTGAACAAGGCCACATGCCCATCAGAGATATTCACCCTGCGGGTAGTTGGATCTAATGTGGCGAATAGCTGGTCGGCTACATATACATCCGAATCGGAAAGGATATTCAGTAGGGTCGATTTGCCGGCGTTGGTGTAACCCACCAAGGCCACCACAGGGGTGAGCGATTTTTTACGACGGTTGCGATAATGCTGCCTATGCACACGCACCTTCTCAAGCTGTTCTTTTAGATGCTTGATGCGGGAGCGTATCTCGCGGCGATCTACTTCCAACTGGGTTTCACCCGGCCCGCGTAAGCCGACACCGCCGACTTTACCTGACCGACCTCCACCACCGCCAGCCTGCCGTGCCAGGTGGGTCCAGGCCCTGGTGAGGCGGGGTAGCCGGTATTCATACTGCGCTAGCTCAACCTGTAGTGCACCTTCATTCGTGTTGGCATGTTGCGCAAAGATATCCAAAATCAAGGCAGTGCGGTCGAGGATACGGAAATGATCCCCAAAAATCTGTTCCAGCTCACGTAGGTGACGTGGAGAAAGCTCATTATCGAAAAGGATTACTTCCGCTTTCACCTCATCAGCCAGCATACGGATCTCATCCACCTTGCCAGAACCAACATAAGTCTTGACATTCGGTTTAACCGGGTATTGGGTGGATTGGCCAACGACCTGTAACCCAGCAGTATCCCCAAGTAATGCCAGCTCAGCTAATGAATCTTCAAGGCTTAATAAGTGCTCTTCACCGCGGATCTCCACCCCGACGAGGAAGGCTTTTTCGCGCGGACGCTTGGTAAGCTCAGGTAGTTTTTTTGCCATTGTGGTCCTGTTATTTCCCTTAAGAAAATCGTTTAGACAGTCTTCATGCTTAATTCGTAGAATTCTTAATTATTGAATATTGCTCAAGCCATTTTTGAACAGTAATGCCAACAATTTCCAGACTCTGGGCAGATACTTTATCCACTGTATCGCTGATGGTATGCCAATAGGGGTAATCCATGTCGATCACATCGATAGCCGGTATGCCAGCCTTGATAAACGGGATATGATCATCGATGATATCGTATTTGTAAATTTGGATGAATTGTGAATAACCTATTTCGTTGGCCAGTGCCCAAAACTCATTGTTCAGCTCTCGGTTCGAGTTGCCTTCCATGTAAATATTCAGGTCTTTATCACCTACCATGTCAAGAACGATGACCTGATCGGGTTTTCCCTCGAGCATAGAAACAAAATACTCTGATCCATTCGCCCAACCTGTGCCCGTGCTCTTGCCGGTATCTTCTGCATCAAAAAACACCAGCCAGATTTGACCATCGATCCTGCGAGGAATCACGCGGGCAAGCTCTAGCAGAATGGCTGTGCTGGATGCGCCATCATTAGCGCCGGGTACAGGCTTATCACAATTTGTTGGATCAGGATCCCGATCAGCAGTCGGTCGTGAATCGTAGTGGCTGCCCAGGATAATCCAGGGCGTGCCCTCACCTCGCTTTGCAATGACATTGGTGATCGCCTGACCAGAAATCTCAGCTTCTTGGGTCTCAACTTGCCAGCCCTCAGTGGACAGCTCACCAACAATCCAATCCACCACCCTGGAATGGGCTTCGCTGTCCAGTGTTCGAGGACCTAAACGTACCTGGTATTTCACATCCTCGAATGCCCTGGTTCCACTAAATTCTTCAAAAGGTTTATTGGTGAACTCGAGGTAACCGATAAAAATAATAATGCCAATTATTATTAGAATAAAAGTAATTAACAAATATCGTTTTAACATTATGGCTATACGCAATCTAGTTTATTTACAACTTCTTGGTGCCTGGCGATGAATTGCTGAATCTGGCGACTAGAGCGCTCTGCAAAGGCAGCTGCGCGTTTCCTTTTTCCCTTGATCTGTTCTTCGAACTCCGGAAGGATCCCAAAATTGGCCTTCATCGGCTGAAAGTCTTTTGCATTGGCATGAGAAATATAGTTGCATAATGCTCCAATGATTGTACCAGACGGCATCTCGATCAATGGCTCCCCAAGAAGATAATTGGCAGCGTTCCAACCGGCCACCAACCCGGTGGCGATATTCCCAATGTACCCCTCTACCCCGGTGATTTGGCCAGCAAAGAAAAGACCATCCCGCTGCCTATATTGTAAGGTCAGATCCAGTAATGCGGGTGAAAAAATAAAGGTATTGCGATGCATCTGACCAAAGCGGGCAAACTCAGCCTGCTCAAGCCCTGGGATCATCCTGATGAGGCGTTCCTGTTCATTATGCTTGAGGTTGGTCTGGAATCCGACCAGATTGTATAAGGTCTTCGCCAGGTTATCCTGCCTCAGTTGCACAACTGCGTAAGCTTTCGCCCCGGTGCGCGGGTCGGTCAACCCGATAGGGCGCATCGGGCCATAGGCAAGCGCCTGCACACCTCGCATGGCAATAATTTCGATCGGTAGACAGCCTTCGAAATAACGATGCACTCCTGCTGTAACACCGAGATTGACATTTGTCTCAAATTCATGCAAATCGATCCTTTCTGCCTTGAGTAATTCATCCACAAACCGGTCGTACTCGTCTTTGGTCATTGGACAATTAAGGTAATCGCCAATTCCCTCTTCTGAACCTTTTCCATAACGCGAAGCCTGGTACGCGATTTCCATGTTTATTGATTCACGGTAAACAATTGGCGCCAGAGCATCGTAGAAAAATATCTGGTCATAGCCGGTCAGCTGCTGGATGGCGCGCGTCAACCCAGGAGAAGTCAGCGGTCCGCTGGCAATTATCACTGGTCCGTCTGGTATCTCGGAAACTTCTTTTTGAACCACCTCAATGTTGGGATGATTTTCTAACTGCTCAGTAACCAGGGCAGAAAACATCTCGCGATCAACGGCCAATGCCCCACCAGCAGGAACTGCACAGGTATCGGCGCACTTAATCAGCAATGAGTTGAGTGTCCTGAGCTCATTTTTCAGTACGCCTGCTGCACGATCTGGAAGGTTGGATCCCAGCGAGTTGGAACATACCAGCTCAGCCAGCTTTCCAGATTGGTGAGCACCAGTAGAAACACTGGGACGCATCTCAAACAAGCGCACTTTAATACCGCGCGAAGCTGCCTGCCAGGCAGCTTCGGACCCGGCTAACCCACCCCCGATGACGGTTAACGCATGGTAATGATCAAGTATATTCATAACGGAGTATTTTACCAAATTCGCATGTATAATCTTATATGTCTTTGTGTTCTATAATGGCTATGCGCAATCTGGATTGTTGCTATTTACCATTATAACGAGCACATTGTAAGCTGATAGCTTCTGACAGCCTGGAACCGGATAATTACATTACTACAAACTGCCCATGAGGTCGATTAAATGCGTGAAATTGCTATCCTTGGGATCGGTCAAACCCCAGTAGATGAACATTGGGATAAGTCATTAAGAGAATTAGCGGGCGAAGCGATCATCGCCGCCTTAGCGGATGCGAACCGCGATTCAGCTGAATCACTCTTCATCGGGAATATGCTCTCCGGTATCCTCAGCAAGCAGGAAAATCTGGGCGGGCTGATCTCCGATTGGATTGGTTTTCCAGGGGTGGAGGCTGAAAAGGTGGAAGCAGCTTGTGGATCTGGAGCAGCAGCCTTTCGTGCGGGGTTGATGGCAGTTGGCTCGGAAGAAGTGGACAGTGCCCTGGTGGTTGGCGTCGAAAAAATGACTGAAAGCCTTCCCATCGAAACCACGGAAGCCCTGGCAACCGCGGCAGATGCAGATTATGAATCAGCCCAAGGATTATCGTTTGTGGCGATCAATGCCCTGGTGATGCAACGCTACCTGCATACTTACGGCTGGAAACACACCGATTTTGCCCCATTTTCAATTAATGCTCATGCCAATGCATTTAGCAATCCATTCGCCCGGTTACACGAGAAGATCACCGAGAAGGATTACATTAATGCCAGGATGATAGCAGAACCGATCAACCTGTTGGACGCATCCCCTACTGGTGATGGCGCTGCCGCGCTGCTTCTTGTTCCTGCAGATAGCATTTCACTGGATGACAGGCGCTTGGTGAAGATCGTCGGGTCAGCATCAGCCACAGATACGATTGCGATCCATAGCCGGAAGGATCCGCTCTGGTTATCAGCCGCAGAAAAATCAGCCCAAAAAGCGTATGACCAGGCGGGCGTTCGACCACAGGATATCGATTTCTTTGAGCTGCATGATGCTTTTTCGATCATGTCGGTGCTATCACTGGAGGCTTGTGGCTTCGTTGAGCGTGGTAAAGGCCCGGAGCTTGGCCTCCACGGTGAAATCACCATCGATGGAAAGCTCCCCATCACTACCCGAGGTGGATTAAAGGCACGAGGTCATCCAGTTGGTGCCACCGGAGTGTACCAAATCGTAGAAGCGGTACAGCAACTGCGGGGTGAAGCCGATCCTACCCAGGTTAATAATGCAAAAATTGGCATGACGCAAAATATTGGCGGAAGCGGGGCAACTATCATCACACATATCTTAAAAAAAGGATAATTTAACTCGATTCCGAAGAAAAGACCAGCTAATTGGTCTTTTTTAGCTTAATTCGAGAATAATGATATGATTGGTGGATGACGAAACACACTACAGGTGCTCCTATTGTCGTGGTATTCTAAAATGCTATGCATGAATTATCGGTTACTGAGAGCATCCTGGAAATCTCGTTACGCCACGCTGGTCAGGCTAATGCAAAACGCGTTACCAACCTTTACCTGGTCATTGGTCAATTGGCCAGTATCGTGGATGATTCAGTCCAGTTTTATTGGGACATCATTTCCAAAGACACGATAGCTCAGGGAGCTACCTTACATTTCAAGAGATTACCGGCAAAGCTAATTTGCCTGGATTGCAGTCAACAATTCAATCTCGGTAGTGATGGTTTCAGCTGCCCAAATTGCATGAATGACCATGTGAAGATACTTTCAGGTGACGAATTCTACATGGAAGCTATCGATGTTGAGACCTGATTACTCTAATTTGGTTGGAAGATGATGACGAAAAATATTCTGGTAGTTGAAAAAATCCTGAGTGCAAATGACCGTATCGCAGCTCAAAACCGAGCGATTTTTGATGAGGCAGGGATAAAGGCATTCAATTTCATGGCGTCACCTGGGGCGGGTAAGACTTCATTAATTGAGCAAACCGTGAAACGGTTGATCCCTCGGATGAACCTGGCGGTAATCGATGGCGATATCGCCACCAACCTGGATGCCGACCGTGCCCAGGCGGCGGGAGCTTTGGCAGTACAGATCAACACTGGCGGAGAATGCCACCTGGACGCAGTCATGTTGAATTCTGCTTTGAAGCAAATGAACCTGAAAGGTATTGACCTGGTCATAGTTGAAAATGTCGGTAACCTGGTGTGCCCAGCAAGCTTTCAGCTCGGCACACACAAGAGCGTATTAATTGCCTCCATCCCTGAAGGAGATGACAAGCCTTATAAATACCCAGGGATGTACCGTGGGGTGGATGCCCTGGTGATTAATAAAATTGACTTACTACCGTATGTACCGTTCGACATGGCCTTCTTCAGCAAGGGTGTTGAGATCTTAAACCCTGGCCTGGTTTCATTCTCCCTCTCCTGCAAGACTGGTGAAGGACTGGATCGATGGCTTGATTGGCTGGTGAGCAACTCCTGAATAATGCCAAGTGCTGTGAGAATAATCTTCGAATGATCGGAACACACATCCACATCACTGGTATCGTGCAGGGAGTGGGTTTCCGCCCCTTTGTCTACAACCAGGCTACCCAAAAAGGCCTGACTGGCTGGGTGTGTAATACATCTGCAGGGGTAGACATTGAGGTATACGGCGAGGCAGGGGATGTCAGCTCATTCATCAGCGCTTTTCACTCAGATGCGCCACCCCTTGCTCAAATCGATAGCCTCGAAGTGCAGGAGATCCCTTTAAAGTACTTTAAATCATTTGAGATCATCCAGTCAATGCCAATGAGCAAGGCTTTTCAACCCATTTCTCCAGACATCGCCATCTGCGACGATTGTTTAAAAGAGGTATTCGACCCAACTGACCGACGCTACCGCTACCCGTTTATCAACTGCACCAACTGCGGGCCTAGGTTGACCATCATCGAGGATATTCCATACGACCGGCCGAAAACGACCATGCGAGATTTCAAGATGTGCCCCGAGTGCCAGGCAGAATATTCCGATCCGACCAATCGAAGATTCCACGCCCAACCCATCGCCTGCCCGGAATGCGGCCCAAATGTGTGGTTCGAGTATCCCAGGCAGGAAAAAGCTGTAAAAAAGCAGCTCATTTCTGGTGAAGATGCCATCCGAACGACCCAAAAGCTGCTGCTCCAGGGCAAGATTGTTGCGATTAAAGGCATGGGGGGGTTTCACCTGGCATGTGATGCCACCAATACAAAAGCTGTGGCTGAGTTACGCCGCCGAAAGCTGCGTGTAGATAAGCCGTTTGCAATCATGATGCCTGATACAGCCAGTATTGAAGCGAACTGCCTGGTCAACGAAGCTGACCGACAGCTGCTTGAATCACGCGAGCGCCCGATCGTACTCCTTACCCGCAAGGGATCGTCAGAAATAACTCCTGAGGTAGCGCCTCGTCAAAATACGCTGGGGGCCATGCTCCCCTATACGCCCTTGCATTACCTGTTATTCGCACCTCTGAATGGCTACAAATCTGGTGTAAGTGCTCACAAAAATCGCAAAATACCACCACTCGTCATGACCAGCGGTAACATCAGCGAGGAACCAATTGCTATTGACAATGATGCAGCTCTCGAGCAGCTTGCGAGCCTGGCGGATGGGTTCTTGATGCACAATCGTCCGATCCGTACACGCTGCGACGATTCAGTGGTGCGTACGTATCTGAATGACATTTATCCGATCCGCAGGTCGCGCGGATATGCCCCATTCCCGGTTTATCTGGAGACCAAATCACCCCAGATCCTTGCGACGGGTGGCGAGTTAAAAAATACATTTTGTATCGTGCGTGACCGCTATGCTTTTCTTAGCCACCATATCGGTGACATGGAAAATGTGGAAACCTACCAATCCTTTCACGATGGAATCACGCATTATGAAGCCCTTTTCCGGGTAAAACCTGAGGCACTTGCCTACGACCTGCATCCTAACTACCTGGCAACCCGCTACGCGTTGGAGCGCGCTGCGCGTGAAAAACTGCCGGCATTTGGCATTCAGCATCATCATGCGCATATCACCTCCTGCATGGCTGAACATGCTCTACCTGCAGGTCAACCGGTAATTGGTATCGCATTTGATGGCACTGGCTATGGATTGGACGGGACAATTTGGGGTGGAGAGTTTCTGCTCGCAGATTATCACGATTTTACACGGTTTGCCCATTTAAAATATGTGCCTTTGCCCGGTGGAGATACAGCCATTCGTAAACCTGCCCGGATTGCCCTGGCATATTTATGGTCTACTGGAATGGAATGGGACAGCGAGTTAGCACCTGTCCGCGCGCTGTGTGCTGAAGAATTGTCCATATTGAAATCTCAGCTGAAACTAAAAATCAACACCCCTCTTACCTCCAGCATGGGGCGCTTTTTTGACGCAGTTGCGGCCTTATGCGGTATCCGCCAGTTGGTCAACTACGAAGCTCAGGCAGCGATCGAGTTTGAAGCCCTGGCTGACCTTGCTGAGACTGGCGTGTATGATTTCATTGTTAAGGACAAGGATGATGACGGCAGCTTGCAAATCGATTCACTGCCACTCATCGAACAGGTGCTGATCGATGTGCAACGAGGCACACCTGTCTCAAAAATCTCAGCCTGCTTCCACAATAGCATCGCCAGGCTGGTTTTAGAGCTTTGTGAGCGGATCAGGCGAGAGCATGGAGTTGATCAAGTCGTACTCAGTGGTGGTGTATGGCAGAATCAGACATTATTGCAGAAAACGCATGACTTGCTGATTACGAAGGAATATCAGGTGTACGTTCACCGTAAGGTGCCAACTAATGATGGAGGATTGTCGCTCGGCCAGGCTGTTGTGGCAATCCATAGGATGATGAGATGAGCGGCAACGTTTTGGAGGTATTATGTGCTTAGCGGTTCCAGGAAAAATCGTTGAGATTTACGAGACCAATGGTTTATTAATGGGCAAGATAGACTTCGGAGGCGTAACACGAGAGGTATGTCTCAGTTATGTGCCTGAAGCAAAGGTCGGTGATTATACGATTATCCACGTGGGTTTCGCCCTCAACCTGATCGACGAACAGGAAGCCATGGAAACCTTAGCCCTTCTAGATGAGATATCCAAGCAGGATATTGAAGAATGAAGTACCTCTCTGAATACCGTGACGCCCAGCTGGTGAGGGCTGTGATGGACGAAATTTCTCGGACCATTCATCAGCCCTGGGTGATCATGGAAATTTGTGGGGGTCAGACACATTCGATCATGAAGTACGGTCTCGAACAGCTGCTACCTGCAGATGTAGAACTAGTGCATGGGCCGGGCTGCCCGGTATGCGTGACTTCGCTGGAGATGATCGATAAAGCACTCGCCATTGCATCCCTACCCAATGTCATTTTTACATCTTATGGTGATATGCTGCGGGTGCCAGGCTCAAGCGGTGACTTGTTCTCGGTCAGGGCCACCGGAGGTGATGTGCGGGTAGTTTACTCCTCCCTGGATGCAATAAAAATCGCCCAGGAGAATCCTGATAAGCAGGTTGTATTCTTTGCCATTGGGTTTGAAACCACGGCCCCGGCAAACGCCATGAGCGTAATTCAAGCACATAACCTTGGCTTGGAAAATTTTAGCTTATTGGTATCACATGTCAGGGTACCACCAGCCATGCACGCCATTTTAGGTTCACCGAGTAGCCGTGTGCAGGGCTTTCTGGCTGCAGGTCATGTGTGCAGCGTGATGGGATTTTGGGAATACCCTTCCATCGCGGAAAAATACAATGTTCCGATCACGATAACTGGCTTTGAACCCCTGGATATTGCCCAGGGGATACTTCTTACTATTAGGCAGCTGGAAAATGGCAGCCACGCTGTTGAAAATGCTTACGCGCGGGTGGTGACCTTTGATGGAAACCGACCGGCACAAAAAACCATCCGTCAGGTCTTTGAAGATTGTGCTCAAGCATGGCGCGGGATTGGAATGATCCCGTTAAGCGGCTGGCGCCTAAAAGATGAATTCAGCAATTACGATGCAACCAACCGCTTCCAGGTCCAATCGATAAAACCGTCCGAGTCACAGCTATGCATTGCCGGGCAGATACTCCAGGGGCTTAAAAAACCAGTGAATTGCCCGGCATATGCCACTCAATGTACACCAGAACATCCGCTAGGTGCCACGATGGTGTCATCAGAAGGCGCCTGCGCTGCTTACTATCGATATGGAAGGTCACAATGACGGATCCCTTACCAACCATTGAAGGATTGGTCTGCCCTGTTCCCCTGCCTCATAACGAAAGGATCGTACTCGGCCATGGAAGTGGTGGCCGCATGTCGTTTGATCTGATCACCAAGATTTTCACCTCGTCCTTTGATAATCCCATCCTAAAGCAAGGGGATGACGGAGGCGTTCTGAGCATTTCGACTGGAGATCAGGCAGCCAGCCAAAGGGTTGCCATAAGCACTGATTCGCACGTGGTA
Source organism: Anaerolineales bacterium (assembly GCA_003105035.1). NCBI lineage: Bacteria > Bacillati > Chloroflexota > Anaerolineae > Anaerolineales > Anaerolineales bacterium. The sequence goes on from PQAL01000024.1 coordinate 56,280, forward strand.
ACACCACTATTCTTTCCGGGCGGAGATATTGGTAAGCTGGCAGTGTGCGGAACGGTCAATGATGTAGCCATGATGGGTGGTAACCCGCTCTACCTGACGACTGGATTCATCCTGGAAGAGGGTTTGGACCTGGAAATCTTACGTAAGGTGATTGAGTCGATGAGATCCTCCGCCGTAGAAGCAAAAGTCCAGGTTATCGCCGGAGACACCAAAGTAGTCCAGAAAGGGAAAGCAGACGGATTGTATATCAACACTACTGGGCTGGGGCTAATCCCAGATGGGGTCAATATCAGCGGTCACAATGCCAGGCCAGGGGATGTGGTTATCCTATCTGGGACGATTGGTGATCATGGAATTGCCGTACTGGCAGCCCGAGGCGAGCTGGACTTCGAAGCACAGCTTGAGAGCGACGTGGCACCCCTGAACAACCTGGTGAGAGCCATGCTGGATGTTAGCAAAGCGATTCACGTCTTGCGTGATCCCACACGTGGAGGCCTGGCGACCAGCCTAAATGAGATTGCACTTCAATCGGGTGTGGGAATAAATATTTATGAAAATGCCATTCCGGTAAAACCCGCTGTTGCAGCAGCGTGCGAGATGTTAGGCTTTGATCCATTATATGTCGCCAATGAAGGTAAATTAATCGCTATTGTGGCGAACGAAGTCGCTGAGCAAATCCTATCCACGCTTAAGGTACATCCACTTGGTCAGGAAGCAGCTATCATCGGTAAGATCACAGAGCATGCAGGGGATCATGTAACATTAAAAACCACCTTCGGCACCACCCGCATGGTTGACATGCTTTCAGGCGAGATGCTGCCCAGGATCTGTTGATCAGAACTATTATGTTAATTATCGATCTTTAGGGGATAAGTTTATCGGCGACAATCCATGCTGTAGTCTTGTAATGATGGATGGTAACTTTAGCGTCCGGATATGACAATTCAACACCGATCGCCTGGGGAGAGAGAAAATGGCTGCGCATCAAAGCCAGCTTCTCCATGATAGCCAAAATTTTTACTGGCACGGTGCAGAAGTCTGGCTCTTCGATTACCAGTCGACCTCCAGGTTTCAATAGGCGCCACAGCTCCACAAGTGTATGATGTTGATCTGACACATGGTGTAAAGCATCCACCATGATGATCCGCTCAAATGACCCGGCTTTGAATGGCAACTGCTCGGTCTCCGTGCAGACTGCCATCAAAGATCCCTTACCATGTGCCTGGTAGAGCATACCCATCGATGAGTCAGCAACTACGATGCCTGCAGCCAAGCCATGGAGCGGGAAAGATTTTCGTCCAGTGCCGCCTGCTGCATCGAGCAAGTACCCTGATGTCGGTAGCTTAAGCAGCGTGATAAACCCCGACGCATCGGTTGGTTTGATAAACCGGTCGTAATAAGGTGCAACCCAATCAAAGTGATTAAATGATCTCATGCGTGGCTATAATGCAAAAGAGCCTCCAAAGCGAGGAGGCTCTTAGTATTCTTCAAGGGTGGAAGCAATTAGAACTCATCTTCATCGATGTATAAATCGTCATCTTCCTCATCAACATCCACATCTTCCCAATCATCCAATTCTTCGGCTTCTTCTTCCTCTTCATCCCATTCGTCTTCTGTCTCGATATCATTGGCACGAGAGTAAGTCATACATCCCATGTCAGGGTCGATCTCAACAGCAGCTGCGCCACAGTATCCATCATCCAGGAAAACGCAATCAACATAATGGCATCGTATTCGGGGCATGGATTCCTCCTAAATAAAATAATCGCTTACCGTCAAGCAATAACGCGCTACCTGGACAATCCCTTTTCCAGACGGCAGTGATTTTACCTCAGATAATGCAAACCGCAAAGTCTCAGTCAAGGCAAAATATCGCCTATTTTCCTCAGAAATACGAGGCGACATTATATCACCACATTTGCAAATTGATTGCCAATCTGCGTGCTAACGTTACCGATTTCAATCCCCCTGACCTGCAACACTCAGCCTGGCCGAACCCGGTGGGCTTCCATGACATTGGGTAAAGCCTCAATCCGGGTCAATACCCGGGTCAGCTGGTCGATATCCTTTACTTCCAAAACAAGATCCAGGATTGCCAAACTAAGCTTTGAGTCATGATTGACGCCAGCCTGCACCAAGCCCATATTGATGCCCTCATTGGCGACCAGGTTTGACACGTCGCGAGCAAGACCGTCGCGATCATAAGCTTTTACCCTCACCGATACCGGGTAGGTCCGCTTAGGTTCTCCCCATGCCACCCTGACAAGGCGCTCCTTTTCCCTCAAACGCAGGATATTCGGGCAGTCTCTGCGGTGGATGGTAGCTCCCCGCCCACGTGTCACATAGCCGATGATGTCATCCCCAGGTACCGGATTGCAACAACGCGCCATTGTCGTCAGCAGTCCCTTCAGACCCACCACGGTGATGGTATCGTGACTCTCGCCGGCAGTCTCCGGAATCTGGCGCGTACCAAATTTTAAGCCTTCTTCATCCTGTTCATTTTGCATCAATTGATTGGCTATGCGTATTAATGGGACGTCACCACAGCCAATTGCTACATAAAGATCTTCAACTGTCCGATATTCGAACTGCCGGGCGAGCTGCTCAATGTTGATATCCCCCAAACCAAGCCGCCGTAGCTCCCGTTCGAGCAGGTCTCTACCCTGATTGATATTTTGCTCTCGCGCTTGCTTCTTGAACCAGTAGCGAATCTTCGCCCGGGCTCGCTGGGTCTTCACCAAACCGAGGTTCGGGTTGAGCCAGTCCCGGCTCGGGCCACCGCGTTTGGCGGTCAGCACTTCCACTTGCTCACCCGTACGCAGTACATAATCCAACGAGACCAGCTTCCCGTTTACTTTTGCACCCCGGCAACGGTGCCCAATATCAGTATGGACATGGTAAGCAAAGTCAATCGCGGTTGAGCCAGCTGGCAGGTCATATATATCACCCTTCGGAGTGAAGACGTATACACGATCCTGGAAGACATCCGATTTGAGGCTGTCAACAAACTCACCGGCATCTTCGACGTCTTGCCGCCATTCCATCAACGAGCGAAACCACAGGATTTTCTTCTCAAATGCTTCATCGCGGGGCGCGCCCTCTTTATATCGCCAATGAGCAGCAATACCCAGCTCAGCATTCTGATGCATCTCGGGTGTTCGAATCTGAATTTCCAGGGTCTTTCCATCGTCATACAACACGGCAGTATGCAGCGACTGATAGAAGTTATCCTTGGGCACAGCAATATAGTCATCAAACTGACCTGGGATGGGTCTCCAATGGGTGTGGATCACACCTAACGTGCTGTAGGCAGAAGGGATATCCTGTACGATGATACGAACCCCGCGAATATCATGGACCTGATCAAATTGAACGCCTTTACGCACCATCTTTCGATAAATCGAATAGATATGCTTTGGCCGCCCTGAAATCTCTGGTTTTATTCCGTGTTGGGTAATGATTTCGGTGAGATGGTCGATGATATCATTCATCTCCTTTTCACGATCCATGCGGCGTTCGGCGATATTCGTGGCGATTTCCTTGTATTTTTCTGGGTTCACATAGCGGAAAGCTAAATCCTCCAATTCCCACTTCATCTGCCAGATACCCAGACGGTTAGCCAGGGGGGCAAAGATATCCAGAGTTTCCTGTGCGATTCGTTGACGTTTAGCCAACGGCATATGGCCAAGTGTGCGCATATTGTGCAGCCGGTCGGCAAGTTTGATCAACACTACGCGCACGTCCTCGCCCATGGCCAGGAAGGTTTTACGTAGGGTTTCAGAAACAAGGTCATACTTGCGGCTTTTAGCCCGCATTTCAGCATAGTCTTCCGGGTTTGGCTCACCTCGCCTGTCAGCAACTTGCCGTAATTCTTCATCCTGAAGATCTTCTTCAAGATGCTGATCCCCTCTGGATACGCGGGGTAGCTGGGTTAATTTTGTTACCCCATCTACCAGCTTGGCGACATCATCGCCAAAGTCTCTTTTGATATCGGTAAGCTTCACCGGGGTATCTTCAACAGTGTCGTGCAACAAACCCGCAACAATCACCTCTACCGGCACTCTAATCTCAGCCAGGATTGAGGCCACAGCCACACAGTGATTTACATAAGGCTCACCGGAAGCGCGGTTCTGTCCGCGGTGTGCATTCTCAGCCATCTTATAGGCGCGTAATATCAGATCACGGTCAGCGATCGTATAAATCTCAGGAAGAGAATCCATCAACTGTTCAATCTGCATAGGTTCGAACCTATCGGGCATAGTATACTCACGCCGCTATGCGGACACAAGGGGTGATATTCATGCTGTATTCCATGTAAAAGTAACATTAATCAATAAGGATAGCAGATGTGAATTTTTAATAATAGTAAAATTAACATCATAAGATTGGTACAGAAAGAGAGGCATCCATGTGCGGAAGGTTTACACTTACAATTGACCCCACTCAACTGCAGGAAGCTTTTCCATGGGCTGAAATCCCTGACGATATCTTCCCCAGGTATAATATCGCCCCCTCCCAATCAGTGGCAGTCATACCCAATACTGGTGATCCGCGCGTAGCGATGTATAAGTGGGGGTTGATCCCTTCTTGGTCGAAAGATCCAGCCATCGGTGATCGCATGATCAATGCTCGTGCAGAATCACTGGCTGAAAAACCTTCCTTCAGGAACGCATACCGCCGCCGGCGATGCTTGATCCTGGCCGATGGGTTTTACGAGTGGAAACAAGATCCTACTCGAAAAAGCAAAACACCGATGTATATCCGCTTGAAAAATGGCCAACCATTCGCCTTTGCCGGTTTATGGGAGATCTGGAAATCTCCAGGTGGGGATGAAGTGCGCACTTGCACCATCATTACCACCCAACCAAATTCGCTGCTCGAACCCATCCATAATCGCATGCCGGTTATCCTGCCCACGGATGCCTATCAGGAATGGCTCACGGGAGAAGATCGCCAGCCCGCCCAGTTAAATGGCCTCCTGATAGCTTATCCCGCGTCTGAAATGCTGGCTTATCCAGTTTCACGCATGGTCAACAGCCCACAAACCGATGCACCAGAATTGATCCAGCCGATTGATTAGTTCTGGACCTATAGAAATGATCTTCAAGCCAGAGCAATTTTCTACCAGCAGTTTGCGTAGCTCGCCCCTTGGAACCAAAATCTGCCAGGTTCTTGCAGCAACACTCAACCAGGCCGATGCCGGGATGTGCCTGCGCAGTCATCTCCAGGTTGAGTCTGATAATTTGCTGATTGACACCTCGCGTACAGAATTGGCAATATTTAATAATGTCTATCTTGTCGGCGTGGGTAAGGCTGCGCTGCCGATGACAAGCACCATGATAGACTTGATCGGTAAGAGGATCACATCGGGAGTGGTCCTCACCAAAAACGGATACACAGGCTGTATGGATTTGGTCGATGACAGGATCGAGATTTTTGAAGCAGGCCATCCAATCCCTGACCAGCGGAACATTAAAGCTTCAACAAAATTATTAACTAAAATGAGTCATCTCAATACCGACGATCTCGTGATCTGCCTGATTTCGGGAGGTGGATCGGCTCTATTGACCAAACCAGCGCACGGGATCACTTTGGCAGACCTGCAACAAACAAACAACGTATTACTACGCTGTGGTGCTTCAATAGATGATATTAATACGGTGCGCAAGCACCTGGATGAGCTCAAAGGTGGCGGTCTTGCCCGGGTTCTGTACCCAGCTCAAATTATCACATTGATCTTGTCCGATGTACCTGGTGACCGATTGCATAGCATCGCATCAGGCCCAACCGTGCCAGACCCAACCACATTCGCGGATGCGTATAAAGTGCTCACGAAATTTGGCATCTTGGACCAGGTTCCAGATTGCGTGTTGAATCACCTTAACGAGGGCCTATCCAGGGAAATCCCTGAGACGCTGAAACCCGGCAGTTACTACTTTGAGCACACCACTAATCATCTGGTAGGGAGTAACTCACAGCTGGTTACAGCAGCAGCCCAGGTAGCAAATAGCACTGGCTTTACTACTGAATTACTCCCAGTCATGTTGCATGGAGAAGCCTCCCTGGCAGGCCAGGAACTTGTTGATTATGCGAAATCATTCGGAAAACACACGAAACTCACTCAACCATTATGCCTGATCGCAGGCGGTGAGACGACCGTAACGGTTAATGGATTGGGTAAGGGTGGGCGTAACCAGGAACTTGTCCTTGGCGCAGTCAAAAGCTTAGCATCGGCAGAAAATCTGATCCTGATCAGCCAGGCCACCGACGGTGGGGATGGTCCAACGGACGCAGCCGGTGCAGTCGCCACGCAGCAGACATACCAGCGGGGTTTACAAAAAGCTCTCGATCCGCAATATTACCTGACCAGAAATGACTCATACTCCTATTTTGACTCATTAGATGACCTGATCAAAATAGGCCCGACTTTGACAAACTTGAATGACCTGGTTTTCGTTTTTTCCAGCTAAATCAACTGAGTTTTACATTCTTCAATCGGAGACTATTGGTTACCACGAACACACTGCTGAAGGCCATTGCCCCGGCAGCCAACATCGGGTTCAATAGGCCAACCGCAGCAGCAGGTATCAAGATCACGTTATAGAAGAAGGCCCAGAACAGGTTTTGCTTGATTGTCCGCAGGGTTTTACGCGACAAATTAATTGCCTTGGCCACACCATTGAGATCACCGCTGATTAAGGTAATCGGTGCTGCAGCCATGGCAATATCCGTGCCGGTACCGATCGCAATCCCCACATCCGCCTGGGCTAGGGCAGGAGCATCGTTAATCCCATCGCCTACCATGGAGACAACTTTTCCCTTCTCTTGTAACTTCTTCACTTCAGCCGATTTATCTCCTGGCATCACTTCTGCCAGCACAGTTTGAATGCCTACCTGACGGGCAATGCCATGCGCGGTCTGCTGGTTATCGCCCGTAATCATGGCAACATCTAATTTCATATCCACTAACATGCCAATGGCTTCCTTGGATGAGACCTTGACCGGATCAGCGATCCCGAAGGCACCTTTTAATTTTCCATCAATGGCGACAAGCACAACCGTTTTGGCTTCATTTTGCAGGCGGTCGATCGTTTCCACTCCAGATGCAATGTCAACCCCGGACGTTTCCAACAATTTTTTGTTTCCAACTAATACCTGGCTGCCACCTATCATCCCCTTAACGCCCATGCCTGTCTCAGTGGAAAAACCATCCGGTACCTCAAGAGAGAGGTTTCGTTGTCCAGCTTCTGCGACAATGGCTTCACCCAAGGGGTGCTCACTGGCATTTTCCAGCGAAGCAGCCAGGCGGAGGAGAGAATCTTCTTCCACTTGCTGATTGATATGATCGACAAACGTAATAAAATCGGTGACTATCGGCTGACCCTTGGTTATTGTGCCGGTCTTATCAAACACAACGGTATCGATTTTTCCAGTCTGCTCGAGAGCTTCACCGGAACGTAGCAGGATGCCTTGCTCTGCACCCTTGCCAGTCCCAACCATGACCGCGGTGGGTGTGGCCAGGCCCATAGCACATGGACACGCGATTACCAATACTGCTACCATATTAATCAGGGCACGCGTGAACAGGTCTACGTCTGAGTTAGCAGGCAGGGGGATAATGAAATACCACACCAAAAAAGTGATTGCGGCAATACCGATCACTGCCGGGACGAATATTTCAGAAACTCGATCTGCAAGTTTCTGGATGGGTGCTTTACTCCCCTGGGCTTCTTCAACAAGGCGGATGATCTGAGCTAGGGCAGTTTCCTTACCCACCCTGGTAGCTTCAAATTTTAGAATACCAAGTTTGTTTAATGTCGCCCCAATTACCTGATCTCCAGATTTCTTCTCTACAGGTAATGATTCGCCTGTCAGCATGGATTCATCGACCGAGGAATGGCCTTCGATGACCACCCCATCGACCGGAACCTTCTCGCCAGGTTTGACCTGAACAATATCACCAATTTTTACCTCATCTACGGGCACTTCCAGCTCTTCACCATCACGGATGACATGAGCTGTCTTCGCCCGTAGCTCCATTAGCTTTTTTATAGCTTCACTCGTTCGCCCTTTAGCTTTAGCCTCCAGGTACTTGCCAAGCTTAATCAAGGTGATGATGACAGCAGAGGTTTCAAAATAAACATGGCCTGGCAGGAAGCCTATGGTCACAAATATCGAATAGAAATATGCGACAGATGATCCCATGGCGATCAGGACATCCATATTGGCAGAACGATTCCGTAATGATTTATATGCACCCACGTAATACTGCCACCCAACGTAAAACTGAACCGGTGTGGCAAGCAGGAACATGACCCAATTCACCCAAGCTGCATCAGACCAGGCAGGCATCAAGATATCCCGTACCATGGAAAGGATGAAAAGTGGGACGGTGAAAATTAGGCCGGTGATCAGCAAACGCCGTTGCTGGTCAATTTCATGCTGGCGTGCGATCTGCTCTGCATCTTCAGCTTCAGCACCTGTCTCAACGACTTCGAATCCGGTGGATTTGATCACCCTGCGTAGTTCATTTTGGCTGACGATCGTGGGAATGTACGTTATTCTGGCGTGCTCGGTAGTGATGCTGACATTAGCCTCAAGGACACCCTCAATTTTGGTGACCGCTTTCTCGATCCGGCGTGCATCATTGTCGTCGCTCATGCGTCGTATCAGCAGATCAGCTTCACCTGTGGCAACGCCGTAGCCCGCTTTATTCACGCGCTGGATCAAGCTCTCGAGAGGTGAGAGTGAGGGATCAAATTCGACGGTCGCCCTCTCAGACGATAAATTGACATTCGCGACTGTCACACCTTTTTCCTTCTTAAGGTTTCTCTCCACAGTCGCTACGCAATTTGCGCATGTCATCCCTGTTATTGGGAGAATCACCTGTTTAGTATCGGTCATATGGTCTCCACAAACGAAAATTACGCAATATGCTCCATCTATCCCAACCTGGGCATATTGCGTAATTCATGATGAATTTCAGCGAATTAACCCACAGAGGGATAATCAATCGAAGTCAATAACTCTTTTATCTTTTGTTCACTGGCAGGTGGCTCAAATTCGATGGTGGCATTCCGTAGATTAAGGTCTGCCTTGACAGACTTGACACCCGGTAACTCAATTAACTCTGACTGGATGGTGTGCACACAATGCCCACAGTGAATATTTGGGATTGAGTAGGTAACTTTAGACGTCATATGTTTTCTCCTTGTGATTTAAGTAAATTTTTTCATTTCAAAAACATCCGCAATTTCTGCTAATACCCGCTCTCTTTCATCGGGGTTTTCCCCTCTCACTGCAGTTATGAGGCACGAATGTAAGTGTCCCTCCAGGATGATTCCGCTCACCTTATCCAACGCTGCCTGAACGGCATGAATCTGCTTGATCACGTCGATGCAATAGGTGTCGTTTTCGACCATTTGTTCGATGCCACGCACATGGCCTTCTATGTTTTTTAATCTTTTTACCACGTCGTCATCCATTTACGCCTGCCTACCCCCCCCTTAGGGGTGGGGTATTTATATTATACTAATAATATCAACTTTGTCAAGAGTATTTACTTGACTGATGTATGGGATTTAGAACTACACCCCGAACTCTTCCCCCAGTTCGTCCATGTGCAGGCTGATCACCTGGCTGGCAGAATCACGCCCCATGGTAACGCCATAAATAATGCTGGCTGCCTGTACGGTATTGCGATTATGGGTGATGATAATAAATTGAGTTTTTTCACTTAGTTCTGTAAGCAAATCACGAAATCTGCCTACATTCGCTTCATCTAGCATTGCATCCACTTCGTCAAGGATACAGAAAGGCGTTGGTGATACTCTGAGCAATGCAAATATTAAAGCTGTGGCGGTCAAGCTTCTCTCACCCCCTGACAGCAGTGATAACCCCTGTTCGCGCCTGCCGGGCAGACGCGCTTCAATATCGATCCCTGTTTCGGTCATGTTACCAGGGTCAGTTAATGCCAGGCGAGCAGAGCCACCCCCAAATAGCCTGGTGAAGATCTCTTTAAACTCCTGGGCGACGGCATCAAATGTACGCAGGAATTCCCTTTCCATCAGCAGGTCCAGCTCAGCAATAACCTCGCGGATATCTGCTTCCGCTCTGGTAAGATCATCAACCTGGGAGGTGAGGAACTCGTACCGTTCCTTAACTTCCTTGAATTCGCTCTCTGCTTCAGGATTGATGGCTCCCATCCTGCGGATCTGGGCTTTCTGCTGCCGGATGCTTTCCTCCAGCTCAGGAGATAACTGTTCAACTTTAGGCAATCTTTCGACCATCCCATCCAGCGGAAGGGGTTTAGGCCCGGAAACAGTGTCGGTATACTCAAATGCTACCAGGCCAAAATCATCTTCAATATGTCCACGCAAGGTTTCGAACGACTCCTGGTGATGAGCCAGGCTGATCTTTGCTTGCGTATATTGCGTTTCAGCACCACGTAAAACTTGGCGGGCCTCACTATCGCTGGACAACAGGCTGTTGTGCTCAAGCTCCAGGTGGTCGAGCTCTTTCTCCAATGGATCAACCTTCTTGGTTAATTCATCGATCTTCTGACTAATTTCACCTTCATCTTCTGATGACAGGTTGATTTTTTCATCCAACGATTTGATCTCTGCATCCAGTTGAAATTCCCTATCAGTCAGACTGTCAATATCGGCTTTCAATTGTCCCATGCGCCTGGTCTTGTCGAGCTGACGGTTACGGGCATCTACCAGGGCCTGCTCGATGACCGCTGTATTGGTATTCCAATAGGCATTTTGAGCCTGTAGTTCTTCCAAGGGCAGCTCATTCAGCGCGCCCGCTTGCTGATCTCTATCACGCTTGATTGTCCTTGCTTCAACCTGTAGAATACCTGCTTCTGCTTTCAGGTTGGCTTTTTCATCAGTCTCATTTTGTATATCTTGTTGAAGCTGGGCTTTTTGATCCTGGTGCCATTGCAGGGTACGCTGGAGCTTCTCAACCAGCATTTCAAGCTGGTGAGTTTCTTGATTAGTGTTTTTTTCACTTTCGCTGGCAATTTTGTGACGTTCCTTGGTCGCTTTTTCCTCTTGCAGTGCAGTATTCAGTTTCTGTTCGATTACAGCCTGTTTTGCTTCATAACCGTTGACCAGATTAACCGCTTTTTCCAGGACCGATTTACTCTCCCGGCGTTGGCGAGGCCTGACGAGAAGAGCTTTTCGGGATGCCCCTTTGATAATCGGCCCACTCGAAAGGTAGACTTCACCATTCAATGTAACCAGGCGGAAATTTGGAACCTTCCTCCAGTTACCTGATGAAAGGATGTCCCGCGCGGTTTTCCGATCCTTGACAACAATCACCTGACCCAATAATAGGTCGATAACCGGCATTAAACTAGGATCGGCTTTGATTAATTTGGCGGCGACACCGATGATCTGGCTTGGATCAACGGGGGCTTTCTCTAAATCCAGCGAGATCGGTTTAGATTGCGCGATAGCATCCAGCGGAAAAAGTGAGCCTCTTACTGTATCACTTTCGATCAGGTCCAGTGCTCGATCACTTTGGCTGAGTGTTTCAATCACCAGGGAATCAACATATTCACCAAGCACTGCAGCAATGGCGGATTCATATTCTTCTGGGACGGTCAGGATATTTCCCAAAGAACCTACAGCCCCATCCAGCCGCTTTTCTTTCACAGCCTGCAACAGAATCCGTGCACCTTCTTCATAGCCGGTCAGGTTTTTATCCGCCTCTTCCAAGACGCTGATCTCTGCTTGGACCTTGGCAACCGATGCCTTCTGGCTGGATATCTTTTCAGAGATATCTTTACGACCCAGTTCCAAAACACTAATCCGTTCCTGGACGGCGGAAAGCTCAGCCTGGATTGCTCGACTTGCTTTCACCTTCTCGTCTTTGGTTCGGACAAATATTGCATAGCGTCCCTGAGCGGCGTTTAGCTCATCCTGGGCAGTGGACACATCTCGGTCGAGCTTTAATATTGAGGTTTGGAGCTGAGCGATATGATTTTCTTTCTCGATAATACGGGCTTCAAGCTGTGTTGACTTAGCTGTGAGGCGTTGGATCGCACCATCCAATTCTTCTATTTGTCTTTCCAATTTTAAGCGGTCAACCTGCCGCGCCGAAAGTGCCTCAGCAGACTCGATGGCAGATTGGCGGGCTTCACCAAGCTCCTGTTCCAATTGCTTCAAGTCCAGATTGGCTATTTCGAGCTGATCTTTCTGCCTGGCGAGTTCTTCCTCGATCTTGAGCTTATCGACGGACAGCTGCTCGCGCTGCTCAATGAGCAGGCGTGATCGCTCAATACTCACTGCTTGCTCACGGCTTAAGACTTCACTTTTCTGATGTAGAATGGTCAGCTTCTGATGTGAAGCATTTAAATGACCACGCACCTCGTTAATTTGTGTACGAAAGGAGTGCAGCTTTTTATCCAGGTCAAGCTGCGACTCTTGCACCTTGAGTAAGACTGCTTCCTTCTGTTTGGCGTCGATCTGAGCTGCAACCAATTCAGCCTGGGATTTATGCCAATGGTATCCATACCATTCATGCAGAACCACCTTTAGATCTGCCTTCATCTGGTTGTACTCTTGGGCTCGTTTTGCTTGCCTCTCCAGGCTGCGTAAACGAGGCTGGAGCTCTGCCAAAATATCTTGGACGCGTTCCAAATTTCGTTTGGTATTCTCAAGGCGCTTGAGCGATTCCTCCCTGCGTGAGCGGTGTAAACCAATTCCAGCAGCTTCCTCAAATAATCGCCGTCTCTCTTCGGCTTTCAATGCTAAAGCGGCATCGACCAACCCCTGGCCGATGATCGTATAGGTACGCTCTGCCAATCCTGACTTAGCCAATACTTCCGAAACGTCTTTTAGCCTGACACGTTGCCCATTTAATAGGTATTCATTCTCTCCATCGCGATATGCCCGGCGGGTGATCCCCACTTCGGTGAAATCGATGGGCAACCAGCCATCGCTGTTATCAAATACGACCGTCGCTGAAGCCATACCGGCTCTTGGACGATTTTCCGAACCCGAAAAGATCATATCCTCGGTTTTTTTCGCCCTGAGCAGACCAAATGACTGTTCCCCCAACACCCACCTTAGTGCATCGGCAATATTGGATTTTCCAGATCCGTTGGGTCCCACGATGGCGGTGATCCCATCAGAGAAGAGGAATTCGCTTCTAGAGGCAAAGGTCTTATATCCGTGCAGCTCAAATGATTTTAATCTGGCAGGCATGTTTTATCTGATCCCTAATTTTTCGAGCGCATTTTTGGCAGCAATCTTGGCTGCAGCTTGTTTACTATGCCCCGAGCCGTGACCGTACTCGATTCCGTCAATAAGGACTTCAACCTCGAAATATTTGTCATGATCTGGGCCTGAATCGCCCACGGTTTTATAAACCGGGGTTCCAAAGCCTTTCGATTGTGACCATTCTTGTAATATGCTCTTCGGATGGTGTTCGACTTGATCGATCATGATCCGTTTCACCGCTGGTTCGATGATTGGATCCATGAATTTCCAGACATCATCCATATCATGGTCGAGATAAAGCGCTCCAACCAATGCTTCGAATGTCGAACCAAGCAGTGGGATACGATCGCGCCCGCCATTTTCAGCTTCGCCATGACCTAACCGCATGGCTGCTCCCAGATTTATGTCTCCAGCAAATTGCGCCAGTTGTTCATTACCAACCAGGGCTGCCCGGAGCCTGGTCAGCTGGCCTTCAGCCATTTCTGGGAAGCGATGGTAGAGCCAGGCAGCCACCAGGAAATCCAAAACGGCATCACCAAGAAACTCGAGGCGCTCGTTGTCCTCGATGGCATCCTTGTGCTCATTGTAATAAGATCGGTGGGTGAGGGCGCGAGACAACAATCCAATGTTATTAAATTTGATGCCAATACGTTGAGAAAAATCCAGTGGAGATTCTTCGGGTTGACTGCTCCCTGGGAGATATTCCATACTTTCTACTCCTGCGAACTCAGGGAGCGCCAGACGCTCTGCGACTGCCGAGTATCTGGCGATCCATTAGTTCAAATTATTAGTTCAAAGGTTCAATGGTGATATTATAAGCGAAATCTCATTCCGATATTTGGAAACCAACGACTATCTTTTCATAGATGTATATGCGAGATATACGAAATTAACTAGCGAATAGCCTGTAAATGCGAATTACTCCCCTCGCTGGGGGATATACTCACCTTCGACCCATTCTTCACCGTCGGTACTGACCTCTTTTTTCCAGATCGGCACAATCTCCTTCAGGCGGTCGATGCCATAACGGGTAGCTTCGAAGACGCCTGAATCTCGATGGGAAGCTGAACAAGCAACAATGACACTCACCGTTCCTGGTAGCAGGTGACCCACCCTCTGTACCATGGCGATACCTTCTACTTCCTTCCATCTTGAACGAATCTCCGTGCAGATCTGGTGCATTTTTTGTTTCGCCATCGCCTCATATGCTTCATACTCAAGATGTTCCGTTTGCTTGCCCACACCCCGGCTCGTTTTTCCCCTGACAGTACCCGAAAAAATGCACACAGCCCCGGTGGTGGCAGAAGTCAGAGCAGCGTTAATCTGGTTGATGTCGATTTCGTGCTCCACGATCGAAATAATTGTCGGTGGGTTGTTATCTGGAACAACGCCACCGCTTACAGGTGGAAACATGGCGATCTCGGCCTGGTCAGGAACCTCATCCTCATCGAAGGCAAACTCGTGGTTCAAGGCGACGATCACCGTTTCCATGCTTTGTTTCAACCCTGGGTATTGTTGCAGGACAAGTTGCTTAATATCAGAGATATGGGCTCCGGGTGGGTATTCCAGGGTCGCTTTGGACACGCCTGCCTTGTCGCGCAGGGTGGCAAAGAATAGCACGCGGGCTTGATTACTCATTGATGACATCCCCACTCTGACCGCCGGTCTTTTTTATCAGGCGGATATTCTGGATGCGCATGGTCTTTTCTACAGCCTTGGCCATATCATAGATGGTTAAGCCAGCCACAGCCACAGCCGTCAGGGCTTCCATTTCAACACCGGTTTTTGCGATCGTTTTAACGGTAGCGCAAATCCGAATCCCTGACAAGTTATCGTCAGGGGTTAATTCAACCTGAATATCGTGCAGCGGTAGCGGATGACACATGGGGATCAACTCTGCGGTCCGCTTGGCAGCCATAATACCTGCCACCTGGGCAGTGTTCAGGACATCCCCCTTTTTGATTAAGCCGGCACGGATCAGCTCAAGCGTTTTGGGCTGCATGACTACTTCACCGCCAGCGATCGCTACCCGCTCCGTTACGTCTTTATTACTGACATCAACCATCCTGGCACGTCCAGTTTCATCCAAATGGGTTAATTCCTGTTTCATAGCTTTAGACCTCACAATTTCTTCAACCCGGCCAAAGATTCTGTATAAGGTGGGTATGCCACTCCCCGGTCAGTGATGATTGCTGTGATGTATCTTGCCGGGGTAACATCAAAGGCTGGATTCGCAACCGTAACCTCGGGTGGAGTAATGGGATGAGCCTGTATATGTGTTACTTCTTCTTCAGGTCGTTCTTCGATGGGAATTTGGTCTCCGCTCGTGATCGACAAATCGAGGCTGGTGGTTGGCCCAGCTGAATAGAACGGCACACCATGAGCTGCTGCTACCAGGGCAAGGTTATAAGTGCCGATTTTATTGGCAATATCCCCATTTGCCGCGATGCGGTCACATCCCACCAGACATGCATCGATCTTGTGGTTCTTCATTATGTAACCGGATGCACCGTCGACGATCAAGGTGTGTGGGATACCCAATTGCTTCAGTTCCCAGGCAGTCAGGCGCGCTCCCTGCAGGCGCGGGCGAGTCTCATCGATAAAAACATGTACATTCTTGCCCTTCTCATGAGCCAACCTGATCACTCCCAGTGCGGTCCCGATCCCAGCAGTGGCCAATCCACCGGTATTACAGTGGTGGATCAAATTGGCCTGATTAGGGATGAATTTCTGGCCGTTTTGAGCGATTTTATAATCCATTTGAACATCTTCAGCATATATATTCTGAGCTTCAACCAGAATCCTATCTTTCAATTGGACGAGACCCATCCCAGCATTTAACTCGATGACCTTATTAATCCGATCGATCGCCCAAGAGAGGTTCACTGCGGTCGGCCGTGAGCCTTTCAATTCGACTGAGCTGGTATCTAGCTGCTTGATCAGATCTGAAGTAGTTTTTGCTGAGCTGGAGAGGGCAGTCAAAGCGAGGCCGAAGGCGGCAGCAACACCAATAGCGGGGGCACCACGGATAACCATATCCCTGATCGCTGTAGCGATATCGCTGCAGTGAATGTAATCATGGTAAACCACTTCATCGGGTAATAAACGCTGGTCCAGCATGCGTACCATGCCGTCCACCCAGCGGATTGAAAAATACTCACCCATCCTGTCCTCCAGATAGAACCAATGCGCAATTATAAACCCTGTTACCCTGCATGTTATAATACCCGACCGATGAACAACATTCTGTCGAAATGGAAATCCGGCTTATCACGCACAAGCAAAGCGACCTTCGGTCAGCTAGCCACGCTTTTTGGTGCGACTGAGATCAATGACGATACCTGGGAAAAACTGGAAGCCTTGCTCATCCATGCCGATATTGGTGTGGATACGACCATTAATATCATTGATAAGCTGGAAGACCGGGTTGAGCGGGAAGGTATTATAAAAGAAAGCGAGCTTAATATCATCCTGCGCCAGGAGCTGCGTGCCCACCTAGAGAACCCTCCCCAAATTGAGTTTTCTGAAAAACCTGCCATAATCCTGATCGTGGGCGTAAATGGCTCTGGGAAAACAACAACCATTGCCAAGCTGGGTAAAAGGTTCTTCAATGAGGGCAAGCAAGTCATCCTTGGTGCTGCAGATACTTTTCGAGCAGCAGGGGTGGATCAGCTGGAGATATGGGCCGATCGCATAAAATTACCCATCATCAGCGGGCAGCTGGGCGGAGACGCAGGCGCCGTGGCTTTTGATACCGTGCAGGCAGCCATCTCACGGAATTCTGACATCGCCATCATCGACACGGCAGGCCGCCTTCATACACGCTACAACCTCATGGAAGAACTTAAAAAAGTTCATCGCGTGGTTGGCAAAGCCATGCCCGGTGCGCCGCATGCCGTTTGGTTGGTAATGGACGCTACGACTGGTCAAAATGCCATGCAACAGGCACGGGCATTCAAAGACGCAGTGAAGATCACAGGTGTGATCCTGGCAAAGCTCGATTCGTCTGCCCGTGGCGGGATGGCTTTATCAATCCAGAAGGATCTAGGCTTGCCAATCCTGTTTGCCGGCCTGGGCGAACAGCCAGATGACTTACAGCCTTTCGACCCGGACATGTATATCGACGGATTGCTTCAAGAATAATTTTTTAGGATAACGGGGAGCTCATCGTTATGGATGACCTTGTAGAACGTCTAAATTCTGCCCAATCAAGAATACAGAGCCTACTGGTGCGCCTTTGACTTAGCCCACAAGCAAGAAGAGCTCGCAATACTTCAAAAACAGGCTGAACAAAATGAATTCTGGCAGGACCCAGAAGCTGCCCAAAAGGTGATGAAGAAGATATCTGCCTTGCGGCAGGAGGTTGATGATTGGAACCAAGTAAAAGGGCGCATCGACTACCTGCTGGAGCTGGCGCAGCTGAATGACGAAACGCTCCGCCCAGATATCACCAAAGACCTTGAAGATATCGAAAAAGACCTTGAGCATCGCGAATTCGATGTGCTCCTGTCGGGCAAGTACGACCGCAATAACGCACTGCTTGCCATCCATTCAGGCGCAGGCGGCGTGGATGCGCAGGATTGGGCTGAAATGCTCGAAAGAATGTACTTGCGCTGGGCAGAAACCAGGGGGTTTCGATCAGAGATCCTGGATATAAGTGAAGGTGAAGAAGCCGGAATAAAAAGTGTGACCATCGCAATTGAAGGTCCTTATGCTTATGGATACTTGCGACCGGAG
Organism: Anaerolineales bacterium; assembly: GCA_003105035.1. NCBI lineage: Bacteria > Bacillati > Chloroflexota > Anaerolineae > Anaerolineales > Anaerolineales bacterium. The sequence continues at coordinate 74,249 of PQAL01000024.1, forward strand.
AAAGGTGTCCACCGTCTGGTAAGGCTCTCTCAATTCGATGCGGCTCATCGCCGTCACACTTCGTTTGCCCTGGTTGAGGTGCTACCAGAAGTGGACGACGATACTGACGTTGATATCTCTCCAGACGACCTGCGTATCGATGTTTACCGCTCCTCGGGTGCTGGGGGGCAGAACGTCCAGAAGAATGCTACTGCAGTACGCATCACGCATATCCCGACCGGCATCGTCGTCACCTGCCAAAACGAGCGTTCACAGACACAAAACCGCGAGAATGCGCTGCGGGTTTTACGTTCCAGGTTGCTAGAAATAAAGGAAGAAGAACATGTGGCCGCGTTATCGGAGCTGCGGGGTGAGTATACCAAAGCCGAATGGGGCAGCCAGATTCGTTCATATGTACTGCACCCCTACCAGATGGTCAAAGATCACCGGACGGAGTTTGAAGTTGGCAATGCGCAAGGGGTGTTGAATGGTGATATCGATGGTTTTATTGAAGCCTATCTACGCTCGAACCTAGACAATGGCAGCAAATAATCCATCATATAGAGCTGGAAATAAATCTTTAATATACTTTAGAATAAAATATCTCCTCTTCGTACTCCTAGTTATCTACCTCGCCTTCAGCCTATCAGGTTGCGTGACATTGACCGACCCTGAGGCCTCCCAGGTCTACAACGCTGACGTCGTTGGCACGATTGATAGCGAAAATGATATCGGTCAAAGTTTCAAATCACGCAGGCCAGATGTAAATGCAATTACCCTGTGGGTCAGCATCCCTCCCAGTCAGGGAACAGCAATAACGAACCCCGCAACAAGGAAAATACGAGCCAGCTTATACACTTCTCCGGATAAACCCAATCCAATATTTGTCACCTCGATTCAAGCACCAGCTTCCGGCAGTAATGTTGCGTTAACGATCCCCATCTCTGACCTGAAAACACCCGCTTATCAAGAATTCTATCTGCTTATATCCACGGAGCCAGACAGCCTCCTGGTGAATGGTCGTAATGAAGATGCCTATACGCAAGGTCAGGCATATATTAATGGCACCCCATTTAATGCAGATATTGCCTTCCGTCTGAGCTATAACTACGGACCAGCAGCACTTTTTCAAGACCTCCAGAGATTCTTATCCAATGCCTGGATCGTCCTGCCCTTAATCATCCTTTTATGGTTACCTGGCTGGTTGCTATTGGATATCTCCGGATTGCGTAACCGCTTCGATTTCGGTGAACAAGTGGCCATTTCATGTGGGCTGAGCCTGGCGATAATCCCTGTGCTGGTTTTATGGACCACGACCCTCAATCTCCTTTGGTCACAGACAGTTATCTGGATCACCTTTGGGGTCTTGATTGCCCTTTTCATTTACAGACTCTTGTTCAGCTATCTTCAAACCCATAGAACCTCAGCACATTCATTTGAACATGACAAAGATACCGAAACGATTAACCCCAAGAGCTTCGCTCATCAGTTATTTAGTAATACATTTGCACTCTTGCTGATCTTTGTCATGACCCTGATGATCCGGCTGATCATGGTGCGCGATCTGGCCACACCTGCCTGGGTCGATTCAGTCCACCATGCTCTGATCACACGCCTGATCATGAACAATGGAGGCTTTCCCGCAACATACCTCCCGTATTTGAATATACCTGCAACGGATTACCATCCTGGTTTTCACAGCATTGCGGCGTTCTTCACCTGGCTAAGCCAATTTGATCTGGCAAGCTCCCTGCTGGTGTTAGGCCAGGCGATCAATGCGTTGTGTATTTTCTCCGTGTTCTTGCTGACCAAGACGCTAACCCGCAACAGCACTGCAGGTATCGTGGCGGCATTTATCAGCGGGTTCCTGACCCCGATGCCAGCTTACTATACGAGCTGGGGAAGATACACCGAGTTGACTGGGCTGGTGATTTTCCCGGTGGTGATGGCATTGATCCAGGCCTGGATGGAAGATAAGTCAGACCGGAATCCAGGGTGGTATCTCTTCCTTGGAGCACTGGCTTCGGCAGGGCTGTTTATGATTCATTACCGGGTAATCGTATTCCTCGCCTGCCTGGTGATTGCCTTTATCCTTATCAGGTTGGTGTTTCGAAACTTGAGGTTTGGGAAGAAGCTCACACATATTTTATTGTTTATCCTCACCATGCTGGGTCTGAGCATCCTACTTGTCCTTCCATGGATCATCCCAACCGTGAAGAACACGCTGTTGCCTGTTCTGAGTGCTCCTGTGACAACCTCTGCTTCGCCTTTGCAGGATTTTCCCTGGGCCTACTTGACTTCAGCACTCGGCAAGCAGGCGATGGTACTCGCAGGTTTGGGCCTGATATGGAGCATCATTAAAAAACAGGCTGTGGGGTACCTGTTGGCTGCCTGGGTGCTTTTGATGTTCCTGCTCGCCAACCTTGATAGTTTGCGTTTACCCGGTGGGAGCCTGATCACCAATCTTTCGGTGGAAATCAGCCTGTTTATCCCCATCGCTGTCCTGGGTGGATATTTTGCAAGCCAGGTGATTGGCAGCTGGAAGAAGGTCACATCCCAGCGATTAGCAATCCCCACTCAGGTCATCACCCTGATTATCTTCGTTTGTGTGGGGTATCTCGGAGCAAAACAGCTGGTGGCGATCCTCAACCCTGCCACTCTTCTTTCCCGCCAGGCCGACCTATCTGCCATCCAATGGGTCAAGCTGAATATCCCGGAATATGAGACGATCGTGCTCAACCCATTTGCCTGGGGTTATGGCCTGTATGCCGGGAATGATGGAGGTTACTGGCTGGAACCACTTGCAGGCCAGCTGACCTTACCCCCACCGGTGCTTTATGGGCTCAGCGCAGATTTTACGGAAGTCAGTCAACAGTGCCAGAATATCATCACGCTCAGCAGTGATCCACCAGCCTTAAGGGATTACCTGCTTACCAAGCAATATCATTACATATTTATTGGTGCTAGGGGAGGGGTTATCCCACCCCAAAAACTTTCATCCAGCGGATTTTTTGACCTAGTCTATAATCAGGATGGCGTGCGGATTCTGAAGGTTAAACCTTGACAGGTGAAGCGCACGAATATATAATCATGCCCTGCCTGCCCATTTGGGCAGGTGTTCTTGTGAATTCATCAGCCAGGCATTACCAAAGCAGGTTTTGCCAATAGAAATAGATAGGAGTAACCTCATGACGCCCCAACCAAAAAGGAAGCACTCTTCTGGTAGACGTGATCGCCGGCGAGCCCATGATGCATTGGCAAATACCAACCTGGTGGTTTGCAGCAACTGCGGAGAGATGCGTTTGCCTCATCGGGTTTGCCCGAACTGCGGTCATTTCAAAGGCCGTGAAGTCATTGAAATTAAAGAAGAGAAGAAATAACTTCGAAACGGGCCGTGAAACTCACGGCTCGAATGTTTTTATAACCATCTAATGAATACATCCAAGATCGCTTTCCTATTCCCCGGACAGGGCTCGCAGGCTGTCGGGATGGGTCGTAGTCTCGCCCAGGAATACTCGGCTGCAGGTGAGACATTTAAGGAAGCAGATGAAATCCTGGGCTTTCCGTTATCGCAGATCGCCTGGGAAGGGCCGGAAGAGTGTTTGAATGATACGATCAACACACAGCCAGCTTTGTTCACCCATTCGATCGCAGTTTTGCGCGTGATCCAATCCTTAAATCTTGAGCTTATCCCATCCTATGTGGCTGGCCACTCGATGGGGGAATTAAGTGCTTTGGTTGCTGCGGGTGCGATCTCCTTTAATGATGGTTTACGATTGGTCCGAATTCGCGGTGAATTGATGAAACGTGCCGGCGATATGAGCCCAGGAGGCATGGCGGCAGTATTAGGACTGGATATCCCCACACTGGATGAGCTGTGTGCTTCAGCAAGCACAGAAACGGAAATTGTACAGGTCGCCAATGATAACTCTCCCGGGCAGGTGGTCATCTCCGGTTCAAATGATGCGCTGGATCGTTTGCAACCGCTGCTCGAGAATGCCGGCGCCAGGCGGGTGATCCGTCTGGCGGTGAGTATCGCCGCACATTCGCCGTACATGTCTACTTCCCAGCAGGATTTCAACCAGGCCATTGCTGCAACACTTATCAAGAACCCCCTCATTCCGATCATCAGTAATGTAACCGCGCTGCCAATGCTCAATGCAGAAGAGATCAAGGCTGACCTGCAAAACCAGCTCACCCACCGCGTGCGCTGGACTGAATCGGTTCAATATCTTGCCTCAGAAGGCGTCTGTGAGTGCTATGAGATAGGAAGTGGCTCGGTACTTAGTGGCCTGGTAAAGAGAATTGACCGAAGCTTAGCAGCAACCACCCTGGGTAACCCTGTAGACTTTGCCAGAAATCAATAATTATTAACCATGCTGTTAGAATCCTCCCTGGCATTCCCGTTTTCCTCTTAGTGTATAATAACATGGCTTGGATTTCTCCAATATTTTGAGGAGTATGACATGGTAAAGGTAGATTTTTGTTCCATGGAAGGACGCGTGGCGATTATCACCGGAGGCGCCCGTGGGATTGGACGGGCAATTGCCGAAAAACTAGCCAGCCGCGGGGCCAATCTAGTCATTGCTGATATGCTGATTGACCTGGCAGAGCAAGCCGCGGAAGAAATTTCTCAGTCTGGCAATACCAAAGCAATCTCGGCTAAGGTGGACGTCACCGATGGAAAATCAGCCAATGAGCTAGTTGACTCAACGATCAGGCAATTCGGTAAAGTTGATATATTGGTGAACAACGCCGGCATCACCCGCGACACCTTGATTTTGCGCATGGACGAAGCCGATTGGGATGCCGTCTTGAATGTTAATCTCAAAGGTGTCTTCAATTGCTCCAAGGCAGTCGTCCGCTCCATGATGAAGCAGCGCTACGGTCGGATCGTTAACATCTCCTCAGTCTCGGGGCAGGCAGGGCAGGTTGGTCAAACCAACTATTCTGCCTCCAAGGCTGGCGTGATCGGATTCACCAAGGCTTTGGCACGCGAGGTGGCTTCCAGGCAGATCACGGTTAATGCCGTGGCCCCGGGTTTTATACCGACAGCGCTCACCAACGACCTGTCTGAAGATCTCAAGAAAATGATCTTGACCGCAACACCGATCGGCCGAATGGGGACACCCGAGGAAGTAGCAGCAGCGGTAACATTCCTGGCATCTGAAGAAGCAGCCTACATCACTGGTCAGGTCCTGGCAGTTGATGGCGGCATGGCGATGATGTAAATTGATCGACAGGAGCAGTGCAATGACAAATGAAGAACTTTCCCAAGGAAAGACAACGATAGCTCCAGATGTATTGCTGACTATTGCTCAATTAGCCACATTAAACGTAGATGGAGTAAGTCGCCTGAGCCACGTCCAGATACCGGTCAACCAGCTGCTCAAGCGTACACAAAAACGTGAAGGCGTGTTGATTGAGGTTGTAGATGATGTTGTTTATGTCGATATTTACGTCATTCTGAACAGTGATGTGAATGTACGAGATGTCAGCCATAATATTCAACGTGAGGTTGCCAGGGCGATCTCTGAAATGGTGGGCATGGTGGTAGGAAGTGTGAACATACATATTGAAGATATCGACTATCCAGTGGAGGTTGAGGCATAATCAAATGAAACCTCGTACCAGGGCACGAAGTATTGCCCTGCAGGCACTTTACGAAATTGATGTCACCGGACACCCACCGGGTATTGTTATAGAAGAAAGATTAGTAGATACACCCCTCGAAAATAATCTGGGTGAATTTGCTCGTAATATTGTTTTTGGAATCCAACCCCTCATTCATGAGCTGGATGAAATCATCGCTAAACATGCACCTGAATGGCCTCTCGACCAGGTTGCGATTATCGATCGAAATATCATGCGGATTGCCTTGTGGGAAATTGCAGTGAGCAACCAAACACCTCTTAAAGTGGCGATCAACGAAGCTGTTGAGCTGGGGAAAATCTATGGATCAGAAAGCACACCACGTTTTGTAAACGGTGTGCTGGGTAGCCTTGCGTTGCACTATAACGATATTGTCCAGCATTTTAAGAAGTTAAATCAGGCATAATCGGGATGGAATTATTTGGTATTGGACCTCTCGAGTTATTTTTTATCTTGGTCATTGCACTGATTGTGCTTGGACCTAAAGACATGGCCAAAGCAGGCAGAACTTTGGGCCGATTCATGCGTAAGATCGTGACGTCTCAGGAATGGCGCACGGTGCAAAAAGCCTCTCGTGAGTTTAAGAACCTGCCCAATCGATTGATGCGCGAAGCCAGCCTGGAAGACCTTTCCAAGGATATGGGTGAGATCAACAAAATTGGTGGGCAATTGAATACCGAAATCAAACAGGTGCAAAGCGATTTTTCATCTTGGACAACTCCGCCACAACAGGCGAACGGTGAAGAAATGGTGCAGGAACCGCCTTCGCCTGCTCCTGAAGAAATCACCACAGATTCAAAGACGACCGATCTCCAAGTTTAAGCCATGCGAAAGCTCTTGCGTTCTCTATGGAAATTCATCACCGCACCATTTCGGTTCATCGCCTGGGTGATTAATCAGATATCTTCCAGGATAAGCACTAGCACAAAGAAAATCCGAGCCTACTTCAAGGAAGAAGAGTCCGATGATGCTCCGCTTGGAGAAACGCTGTCGACTACGATTGAGAATCCGGCGGCGTTACTGCCTCACCTAAATGCATTGCGTAAACACCTGCTTCGAGCAGTTCTGGCGGTTGTAATCACAACCGCGCTCTCATTTATCTTCGTCCAACCAATTTTAGGCTTTCTCGCTGCTCCAATGGAGGGTGGCATTGAAGAGCTGGTTGCCATCGATGTAACCGAGAATATCGGTACAGTCATGCGTGTCACCCTGCTGAGCGGCTTCACACTGGCTTTACCCTATATCATTTTTGAGCTGTGGTTGTTCGTTGCCCCAGCCTTATCCGTCAAATCAAGAGTGAAAGGACTGATCGCCATCCCAGCAGCAATTGTCCTTTTCGTGGGCGGTATGTCATTTGCGTTTTTTGTAATGCTACCTACCGCATTACCCTTCCTGTTTAACTTCATGGGATTAACCACCCAGCCTCGACCATCTTCGTACTATAATTTTGTTACAACGATCATGTTTTGGATCGGGGTGACCTTCGAGTTTCCGTTGGCGATCTATTTGCTGGCGAGCCTGGGTTTTATTAAGGCGAAAACCCTGGTAACACAATGGAGGTTGGCAATCGTCATTATTGCAGTGCTGGCAGCAGCGATTACCCCTACAGTAGACCCAGTCAATATGGGGTTGGTGATGGCCCCCATGATCGTCCTCTATTTCTTCAGCATCTTTTTAGCCCATTTAGCTCAGCGGAACCGTGAAACCAAGCAAAAGGAGGCACTGGAAAACATATAACCAGGCGAAGCATTTGATCAATAACACATCTGAATAATCAATACCGGACCAATTCAAGGAGGTATCCATGCATGAACGTGTAGCCATTGTGGGAGTAGGCTGTACAGGTTACCGACCTACCACACCCGAACAGTCGTATAAGGAAATGATTTATGAAGCGGCCATGCGTGCCTATAATGATGCTGGAGTGGACCCTCGGCGCGATGTTGACAGTTTTGTCACCGTCGCAGAGGATTTTCACGAAGGAACCAGTATCTTTGACGAATACACTCCTGATCAAATCGGGGGCGCACTCAAGTCAGTGCATACCATCACGGGGGACGGCTTACATGGCATTGCCACAGCGTACATGCTGATCCGCACAGGACAATTTGATATCGTAGCCGTAGAAGGGCACAGCAAGGCTTCCAACATTAAAACACTATCTCAAATTACTGCCTATGCGCAAGACCCTATTTTAAATCGTCCTTTAAAACTCAACAGCCATTTCATTGCCGGCCTTGAGATGAACCGCTACCTATTCGAGACCGATACTGCTCTGGAAGCTTGCGCAGCAGTTGTGGTCAAGAACAAGCTCAACGCCCTGAAGAACCCCCTGGCACCCTATGGGGCTAGCCTGACCCTGAATGATGTGCTCGGTGGACCCGTGCTTTCATGGCCGCTGGGGATTCATGAAGCAGCAGAGCACGCCGATGGAGCCATCGTGATGGTGCTTGCTTCCGAAGAAAAAGCGGAAGCACTGTCGGAAAAACCGATCTGGATCCTGGGAGCTGGTTGGAACAACGACTCGCCCTCCCTGGAATACCGCGAGTGGGGCCGGGCATCGTATATCGAAGGTGCAGCTGCGATGGCATACCGCCAGGCTGGCATCAACAATCCGCTTGAAGCCATTGATATCGCCGAGGTGGATGACATCTACGCGTATAAAGAGCTGCAAGCCCTGGAAGCATTGGGTTTCTGCAGTGACGGTGAAGCAGGGACAATGACCCTCGAAGGGTACACCAGCCCAGAGAGTGGCTTACCGGTTAATGTATCGGGAGGTAGCCTGGGCATGGGCAATCTTCTGGAGGCTACCGGCCTGGCACGCGCTCTTGAAGTCGTTCTCCAATTGCGTGGGGAAGCCGGTTCACACCAGGTTGAAGACGTAAACGTTGGGCTGGCACAATCGTGGCGTGGCGTGCCGACCACCAGCGGCGCAGTCTTGATCCTCACCAACTAGAAAGGATGCTGACATGGGAATGAGAAAAGTAGCCGTTGTTGGTGCTGGTATGACAAAATTTATGCGGCGTGCCCAGGAAACGCCGAAAGAGCTTACCTGGGAAGCCACCCATATGGCGCTCGAGTCGTGTGAGATGACCATGGACGATATCGAAGGAGTGTGCTTCGGCACAGCCCCAGATGCGTTCGACGGAGTTCACCTCAATGGAGAGTACGTCTCTGACGCTGCTGGGGGATGGGGAAAGCCCTACATGCGTTCCTACGTAGGAGGTGGGACGGGTGTGTTTGTGCCCATCCAGGGTTGGTACCATGTTGCTTCCGGCCTGTTTGATGTGGTGATGGTGGTTGCGGAAGAGAAGATGTCTTCCTACTATCCACACGCGCAGGCTGCTTTCTTGACGATTTTCGACCATACCACAGAACGACCGCTGAAGCCTAACCTGCTGTGGATTTTCGCCCTGGAGATGAACCGCTACATGACCACCTACGGTATTTCCAAAGCGGATATCGCCCAGGTAGCGGTTCAGCATAAACGGAATGCTGCTGACCACCCTTGCGCCTTGCTGGGGGATGCAAATATTACCTTGAAGGACATCCTCGACTCGGAGGTGCTGGCCTGGCCAGTTCAGCGCTTCGATGTGAGCCCGGTCTCGGATGGAGCGGTGGCAGTCATCCTGGCTGCAGAGCACATCGCCAAACGAATTACGGATAAGCCGGTGTGGATCGAAGGGGTTGGCTGGCACCTGGATACATCGTATTGGACCAACCGTGACCTGGCCTACCCGCGCTATGTGGAATATGCAGCGCGCATGGCTTACGACATGGCTGGAATCAAAGAGCCACGCAAGGAAATCAATATAGTTGAGCCTTACGACCCATTCGATTATAAAGCCCTGCACCATCTGGAAGGTCTCCAGCTGGCAGACCGGGGCCAGGCAGCCCAGTTATACACCGATGGGATCGCTGCCCGGACGGGCAACATGCCGGTCTGCCCATCGGGCGGGTTATTGGGTGTGGGTAACCCGATTGCAGCCGCAGGACTGATGAAGATTGCCGAGCTATTTTGGCAGCTACGCGGTGAGGCGGGTGCCAGGCAGGTACCCGGATCGCCAAAGCGCGGTCTAGCTCAGGCCTGGGGCGATCTAATGCAAGTCGGCACCGTAGTCATCATGGGTCGATGAGGAGGCAAGCATGACTGCAAAAATCAAGGAATTTCCAGGAATTTCATTAAGTGAACAGGATTTCGAAGACGGGAAGATCCTATACAACTTTGATAAACTAAATGGCATCTTCGCCTGGGATACTGGGGTTGGGATTGGTACATATTTGGCGTCACTCAAGCAAGGCGTGATCCTGGGGAGCCATTGCCCAAGCTGCCGAAAAATTGTGGTGCCGCCCCGAACCATCTGCGAATGGTGCTACCGGCCCATGGATGAGTACATACCTCTTAAAGACACAGGCACGGTGAATACTTTCTCCCTATGCCACATCACCTGGGACATGAAACGTATCAAGGACCCGGAGATCCCAGCGGTGATCGAAATCGATGGGGCATCACCATTGCACGGGATCATGCATATGCTGGGTGAAGTGGACCCCCAGGAAGTAAAGATCGGCATGCGTGTCAAGGCCGTCTGGAAGCCTCCCCGGGATAGGGTTGGCTCGATCAACGATATCCTGTACTTCAAGCCCATCAAGGAGGGATGAATATGACTCTCTTACACCGAGGTCCAAATGCGCCTGCGGCATGGAATGGTGAGCTGCCGGTGGTCAACCGTTATACCTACGGCCTGGCTGGCGAGAAGTTCTTCCGTGCTATAAAGGAAGAGGGTAGCATCCTGGGTACCTACTGCCCAAACTGCGATATCACCTATGTACCCGGAACGATCTATTGTGAACGCTGCCTGGGTAAATTAGATGAGTGGGTGGATGTAGGCACGATTGGAGATGTAGTAACCTTTACCTTGTTGAATATTAGCCTGGATGGGACACCACTGGATAAGCCAGAGATCATCGCGTTCATCCGCCTGGGAGATGGAGGGCTGATCCACCGCCTGGTCGGGATCGATCCAGAACAAGTTGAGATCGGATTGATGGTCGAAGCAGTGTTCAAACCAAAGTCGAAACGAACCGGCTCAATCGAGGACATTCGCTTTTTCAAGCCGGCATAAATCCGGTTTACGAAACCAACAAAAACTCCTGCGAAAACTTGAGGCAAGCCGGATTGCCCTGGAGGTATCCCGCAGGAGTTTTTTAATTTCATCCTGGAAGAATGTCACTCAAATGATAAAATTCAAGAGATCTTCACTCCTGCGAATGATCAACCAGGCTTAAGCGTTAATTCTATAGACACATCCATGCCTAAATCCATCACAAAAACACTCTGGAATTTTTTCGGGCTTGTTCTGGTATTCAGCCTGCTAGCAGGATGCAATTTTCCAGGGCTGAGTAGCATCACCTCAGACGAATCTCAGACCTCAAATGGTTCAGAAATCCAGCCATCCGAGGTAACATTCACTGCCAGCCTCCCGCAGCCCCTCCAGGCAGGTGATTCTGTCTATCTTAATGTGCTGGATGAGGTGACCGGTCTGTCATTCAATCCGCAAAAATACATCATGCAGGCTGACAGCTCGCTGAGCTATTCTGTCACCTTACCATTGACCGTAGGCAGGGTGATCAAGTACCGCTACAGCCGGGAGGGGGTAACAAGCGTTAACGAACACCTGTATAACGACCGTCCAGTACGCTACAGGCTGTATAACGTACAAGGTCCAGGATCGGTACAGGATGTAATCAGCCGGTGGACTGACACGGAGACCACGGGACCCAGCGGGAGAATCATGGGCAAGGTGCAGGATTTGACCACGGGAAAAGGCATTGGCAACATCCTGGTGACAGCGGGAGGAGAACAGTCCTTCTCCCTGGCAGACGGATCCTTCTTGCTGGAAGGTCTACCACCAGGCACACATACGCTGGTTTTCTATGCGCTCGATGGTGCCTACCAAATCTTCCAACAAGGGGCTGTGGTCGCTGCCGATTCGACCACACCGGTGGTAATCCACTTGAGGCCAACCAAGCTGGTGACGGTAATCTTCACTGTCAGGGTACCTGCGAATACACCACCAGGAGCCAACATCCGCCTGGCGGGGAATCTCACCCAGATGGGAAACACCTTTGCTGACCTTTCAGGCGGAGTGAGCACCTTAGCGTCACGCATGCCGAATCTCGGAAAGCTGGCGGATGGCCGTTATATGCTCACACTTTTTCTACCAAGTGATACGTATATAGAATACAAGTACACACTTGGCGATGGCTTATGGAGCAGCGAAAGGACTACAGGAGGGGAATTCAAGCTGCGCACATTGAATGTACCAGGTTCAGAGCTACAACAGGATGATGTCATTGACACCTGGTTGGCCCCCGGAGGGCGACCTATCCAATTCAATGTTGGAGTGCCTGCCAATACGCCGGAAAGTGAATCGGTCTCAATCCAATTCAATCCGGGCTTCGGCTGGCTTGAGCCACTCACTATGCAGCCGGTAATTGGTACACAAGGGCCTCCTGAGTGGCAATTTACCCTGATGGGTCCTTTCAACAACCAGACTTCTCTTCATTACCGCTATTGTCGCCAGGAGCAATGTGATGCCGCTGACGATTCCTCCACGATGGGACCCAACGCCATTGGCCGGGAGATAAATCCCAAGACGAATCCGGGCATGATTAAAGATAGTGTAACGAGCTGGGCCTGGTTGAGCGATTCCTACCAGCAAGCAGAAGTGCCAGGACTGCAGGTAACGGCCAGGGGAGGAGATTTTGTGGCTGGCCTGGCTTTTCAGCCCATGTTCCATCCTTCCTACAACCCGCTTTTGGGCAGTTCGATCAAGGATACACAAGTGTCAGGCGTAAACTGGCTCGTCTTGCGCCCGACCTGGACATTCACCAACAACACTCCACCCATCCTTGAACCCCTGCCATCCCATGACATGCTGCAGCCTGAGCTGGTTATGGCGATCAACGAAGCACATACAGCTAACCTGCATGTAGCCTTGTTTCCACAGGCGAACTTCCCTGCTGGTTATAACCAGTGGTGGCTGGATTCTGCCCGGGATTATCCCTGGTGGGTATCCTTCTTTGAGAGATATTCAAGCTTTGTACTGCACCATGCCGCAGTGGCAGAGGCAAGTGGAGCATCGGGGCTGATCCTGGGTGGCGACTGGCTCAACCCTGCCATTCCGGGGGGATTGGTACCAGATGGATCATCCAGCAACGTACCGCAGGACATCGAAATCCGTTGGAGAGAACTGGTTCAAAACGTACGGGCAACTTTTACCGGCAAGCTGGCATGGGTAGTCTCTTATCCTGATGGAGTCATAAATCCTCCACCATTCCTGGATGCTTTTGACCAGGTATACATACTTTGGTCAGCCCCTCTGGCGACGCAACCAGGTACACCAATCGAGCAAATGCAAGCCCAGGCAGGCACACTACTTGACGAGCAAATTTTGCCCTTCCAGCAAATCATTGGGAAGCCGGTGATCCTGGCCATCTCGTACCCATCGATCGACCAGGCAGCCACCGGTTGTATCGCACTATCTGATGGTGGTTGCTTGAGCTACGAATTGCTGGCCCAGCCCAACCCTGATATAAGCGCAGTAGGCTTGAATTTACAAGAGCAGGCCAGGGTATACAATGCGATGCTGGGAGCGATCAACGAACGCAGCTGGATCGCAGGTTTTGTGGCAATGGGATATTATCCCCCGGCGCTGTTGCAGGACAAATCCACTTCGATCCACGGAAAACCAGCCAGCGGGGTGCTTTTATACTGGTCGCAAGGCTTCCTGGGGAAATAAAACCCTCATATTCACAAACAATTAAGTGAAAATTTATTTAACTATAAAATGAGACGCCGAATAAGGCGCCTCATTTTTTTGTATAAGTGAACAAAACGGTGTGGAAAGTGGTTAGAACATCAATGCGTTCAGCTTTTCCATCGTCTCTCGTGCAGGGCGAAGGCGCTCTTCCGGTAGGCGGTTGAGCGGCTCAGCCGGCAGGTTGTAAAGCTCAATTAGGGTTGGCTGGGTTTCATCAATATAGATGAGGCCAGTGATCAGGCAGCAGTCTTTGTTTGATTCCTCGAGCACGCGCATGGCTTCCGCACGATTTGTGGGGTCATAATCACGCTCAAGCTTCTTTAATAAGATCGTCGAGCCATCGTGCATGGTCACTTCTTTAAGCTGACCATCTTCATAATCGACCATGATCTCTTCTGCAGGTGGCACATACGATAAGTCATGAAGAGCTACCTCGTGCTCCTTACCCCAGGAGTAAGAATGCACAGCAGTATCCTGGTTATTAAAGGTGACACATGGGCTAATGATATCCAATATGGCGATACCCTTATGGCTGAGTGCAGCCTTGATCAGCTCCTTGACCTGCTTCGGATCGCCGGCGAAGGAGCGGGCTACGAAGGTAGCATGACCTACCAATGCTTCCCAGGCAATGTCCACAGGAAGGTAGGGATTGGTGCCTTGCTTCTTTAGCTCCAGGCCTTCATCAGCTGTGGCGGAGAACTGGCCTTTGGTGAGTCCGTACACGCCGTTGTTCTCAACAATGTAAACCATGGGGACATTCCGGCGGACGATGTGCTTGAATTGGCCCATACCGATGCTGGCAGTGTCGCCGTCACCGCTAACGCCAATACCATGCAGTGAGATATCACCAAACAAGGCACCCGTGGCCAGGGAAGGCATACGCCCGTGCAGCCCGTTGAAACCGAATGACCGGTTCAGGAAATAAAATGGGCTCTTGCTCGAGCAGCCAATTCCACTAAATTTGACTATTTTTTCAGGAACGATATTCATTTCATAACAAGCCGCGATGATCTGGCTTGAAATGGAGTTATGCCCGCAACCCTGGCATAACGAGCTGGGGTTGCCTCGATAATCGTTCTTGGTCAGGCCAACCTGGTTCACCTGGCCACGTGCTAATTGGGTTGTTTGATCTGTCATAGTTTCCTAACTCTCCTTCGTAGTGACCTGGCTTTCCACCCATGCCGCCGTGAGGGGCATGCCGTCCAGGTGAGTAAGAGATATCAACTTCATGCTACAGTCTGGGATCTCCAGCTGCAAGATCTGGTGTAATTGGCCATCGCGATTAAGCTCGATGACGTAGTTACGCTCATGGGAGTGAACGAAATCTTTTACCTCTTGTGCCACTGGTAGTGAACGCATCCGCAGGTGGTCGATTTTCAATCCCCTGTATGTAAGGTTCTCAATGGCTTCGCAGATCGCCTCGGTGGTTGAGCCATAAGAGATGATGCCAATGGAAGCACCTTCAGCGAAAGTTATCTCCGGCTTCGGAAGAATAGCCAGATTGCTCTCCAGCTTGCGACGTAAGCGAAGCATGTTACCCTCCCAAACTTCAGGCTCCTCGCTATAACTGGCGTATTCATCATGCCCTGTGCCACGCGCAAAATATGCTGCACTGGACAGATGGTTGCCGGGCAAGGTGCGGTACGGTATACCGTCACCATCCGTGTCGAGGTAGCGGCCCCATTTTTCGCTCATCTTCTGCAGGTCATCTTCCCACAAGACTTTACCGCGGTCCATGGGTCGGTCGGGGTACACAAATGGCTTCGTCATCCACTGGTTCATACCGAAATCCAGGTCTGAGAGGACCAATACCGGAGTCTGGAGGCGTTCGGCGATATCGAAGGCTTTCCAGCCAAACTCGAAACACTCCGTGACACTGCCTGGGAAGAGCACCACATGGCGAGCATCACCGTGGCCCATGGTATAAGCCAGGCGCAAGTCACCTTGAGATGTGCGGGTTGGTAAACCAGTAGAGGGACCAATGCGCTGGATGTCCCAGATGACCACAGGGACTTCGGCAAAATACGACAATCCGACATACTCGACCATCAGGCTGAGACCAGGGCCTGAAGTGGAGGTCATTGACCGCAAGCCTGACCAACCAGCCCCAATAACCATGCCAATCGCTGCCAGCTCATCCTCGGCTTGGATGACAACGCATGTGTTTTTTCCAGTAACGGGATCCTTACGGAAGACTGGCACATACTCATTGAGCGTTTCAGCTAACGAAGTGGCTGGAGTGATGGGATACCAGGCGGCGAACTGCAGGCCACCATATAGGGCACCCAGGGCAGCAGCTGTGTTCCCATCTGCCATGATGAAACCAGCGGTTTTATCGGCAGATCGTACTGCATAGGGGTCAGTTTTCGTCAGGTTGGATTCAGCCCAATCGTAGGCTTTCCTGACCATGCCCCAGTTCATGTCGATGGGTTTCTGTTTGCCCTTGAAATGGAACTCGAGGGCCTGATAAATCTGGTCCATATTTATGCCTAACACCTGAGCGACAATCCCTACATAAACCATGTTGGCAATGTAATCCCTAATGTTATTGGGCAATTCCGTCTCACGCACCATCTGCTTCACCGGCATGGGATAGGCATGCACATCCTGGCGAGTGATGGGTAAGCGTATACTGTCATCATAGAACAGGACGCCCCCATCAGCCAATCCTTCCACATCACGGGTGAAGGTAGCAGGGTTCATGGCGACCACGATCTCACTCGTCTCACACCGGGCAAGGTAACCTGCTTCATTGATACGGATGGTATACCAGGTGGGTTGTCCCTGGATATTGGATGGGAAGATATTCTTCCCCGAGACTGGCAGCCCCATCTTGAACAAGGCGCGCATGAGGGTCAGATTGGAAGTCTGGCTGCCTGAACCGTTGACCGTGGCGACAGTGATGTTGAAATTATTTACCCACCTGGTGGGCTCGTTTACATCCGATGTGTTAGACGTTTGTGTAGTCAAATTCATGTGTACTCCATCATGTTTAGGAATATCAGTGACCTAAAAATGCCAGTGCAGAAGCCACCATTAACCCAGCTGCCTTGGGCAAAATAGATTCGTCGAAATCGAACCTGGAATTGTGGTGTGGGGCATCCAGGTGGCGGCCAGGGTTGGCAGAGCCAATAAAGAAATAACAACCAGGAATCTCCTGTAGGATGAAGGCCATATCCTCCGCACCCATGGTGGTCGTCTGAAAATCGAGCAAGTCTTTGGGAAGCAATCCCTGGGCAACTTGCTGCACTCGGTTGGTAATCTCAGGATCATTTACAACCGCGGGGGTGATGGATTGTATCTCGATATCCGCCTGGCAGCCCATGGCGAGTGAGACGTTATTCACCACCTCCTGGAAGCGCTTGATCAGCATGTCGCGGACTTCGGTTTCAAAGGTCCGTAAAGTACCCTTCATCTCGATCTCGGCTGGAATGACATTAAAAGCCTCCCCCGCATGGATGGAAGCGACAGTGACTACTGCGGTTTTGAGGGGATTCACATTGCGTGAGATGATGGACTGTAAGGCCGATACCACCTGAGCGGCTGCCACGATCGGATCAACGGTGAGGTGCGGTCCGGCACCATGCCCACCTTTGCCAGTGATCTTCACCGAAAAAGTATCAGCAGCTGCCATGACGGGACCAGGGACAATCCCTACCCATCCAACTGGTTTTTCGTTCCAGACGTGGAGAGAAAGTGCAATATCAGGTTTGGGATCGACAAGGACGCCATCGGCGATCATCTTTTCCGCACCGCCCAGTCCTTCCTCACCGGGTTGGAAAACGAGCTTAACCGTCCCAGAAAACTCGTGGCGGTGTTCATTCAAGAGGCGTGCGACGGTCAAACCAATGGCAACATGGCCATCATGCCCACAAGCGTGCATCACTCCTGGGGTGAGAGAAGCGTACTCTGCACCCGTCTGCTCCTGGATGGGCAGAGCATCCATATCGAAGCGTAATAAAACAACAGGCCCCGCTGCTTTGCCCTCAATGAGGCTGACTACACCGGTTTGTCCGACACCATTATGGACTTCCAAACTAAGGTTCGACAGCTCACGGGCGATAATGCTGGCCGTGCGAACCTCTTTCAAGCCTAGCTCGGGATGTTGGTGAAAATCTCGGCGTAATGTGCGGGTGTATTCAAATAAAGCTTGTGCTTGAGTAAAAGTATGATCCATAATCCCTCTAATTATTTAGATGCAACTACCATAATAATGACTTATCAACCCAATACCAGCCGGCGAAATTTCTCTTCGTAGCGTGGATTTTCCGGCGTGCTGTCGGGAGTACGCCGGTTTCGCAGGCGCTCGGTAAATTTTACCGGGTCACCAATCTGGCTTTTATGTTCATACAATGCCTGCAGCTTGATTTCCCATGTGTCAGTCACATCGAGGGTCACATCAGGCGCCAGCGTGCCACTCACCCACACTTCACGGACGATATGCGGCTCAAGCTTTTCCTCCAGCCACAGTTCAGGGAAATTGAGATGGTCTCGGGCAGCCGGAAAAACCGCATCCAATGCAGCCTGCCCAGCAGCCCGGTGATCTGCGTGATTCAAACCGCCGGTAAGCGTGAAGAGGGTCTGCGGGTCACATGTGACCATAATATCGGGCTTGACCGTGCGAATAACCCTGGTGATCTCTTTGCGAAGTTTTAAATCAGGAACCAGATAGCCATCCGGATAACCCAGGAAACGCACGTCACTAACTCCCAGGACCGCTGCAGCAGCGCGTTGCTCGCCCTGGCGGATGGAACATAGCTCTTGCGCTGTAAGGGTCAGGTCCTTGGTGCCTTTATCTCCGCAGGTAATAACACAGTAACTCACCGTATGTCCTGCCCTGACCCAACGGGCAGTCGTCGCTCCACAGAAGAACTCTGGATCATCCGGATGAGCAAGCACGATCAGGATCTTCTGGTGAGAATCCCAGGCGTCGGGTCCTTTAACGAGGTCGGCCACGCGATTTTTTCCTGGCTTTTCTGGGCTCAGGGCGCTTTGATATTGGGCGGTTATCCTCCGAACAGCCTTCACAAGCCTCTCCAGCTTTATTCTTGAGCGCTTCAAGTTCTTCCAACGGCTGAAGCTCTTCCTGCAGGAACTCGTGGGGTGTGCCTTGTTCAAGCTCAACCAATACAGCACCTTTTAATGGATTGACATCCAAGACTTTTCCATTACCGCGTGGGGTTACTACCAGCTTGCCCCTTTTGGGCAGCAGCCTACGGGCCTCCACGTACTGTTCATACTCATACACCAGGCAACAGCGCAGACGTCCACACATGCCGGTAATCTCGGTTGGGGTGAGCGATATGCCTTGTTCCTTGGCCATCTTGATCGAGATCGGGCTGAATTCAGTGAGAAAAGCAGAACAACAGCGGCAATCCATGCCACAGGCACCCATGCCTCCTAGAGTCTTGGCTACGTCACGCGGCCCGACCAGATGCAGCTCTACGTGTGTCTGGGGGTAGAGGCGTTGCATAGCTTTCTTCAGGGATTTAAGGTCGGATTTCTCTCCTTCATCGCTGGAATAGACAAACAACAGGCGGCTGCTATCCAGGCTGAATTCGGCAGAGACAATTTTTACATCCGACAGATGCAGCTCAACAACTTTAGCTCGGCAAGTTGCCAGTGCTTCGACTTGTAATCGCTCCAGCTCCTGGTGTACCAACAAATCCTGCGGAGTGGCTATGCGCATAATGGACTTTAATCCTGGCGTGGCATTCTGCTCTGGATTCTTCACAAACAGAGCCACCCGCCCAAGCTGAATCCCCCGGCTGGTTTCTACCACCACGTAATCACCCATCTGCACGTCGCGGTAATTACTGGCATCAAAATTGTAGACTTTGCCAATTGGTTGAAATTTCAAACCAACAACGCACGACTCAAGGACCGGATTTTCTACTACTTCTTCTACAAGACTATTATCTTCCAAAATGAACCTTCATTATTCGACAATCTTGATTGGGACTACATTTTCGCCAGCGAAGGCTGCCACACTCACCCTGGCAGCAATCTGCTCGGCAACGCTCCGCAGGGCAGCTGCAACCGGAGAAGTGGGATCGGTAACGACAACTGGCTTACCCGTATCCCCGCCCACACGCACGCGGGGATCGATGGGAATCGTGCCGAAGAAAGGCACATTACTCTGCCTGGCCAGCTGTTCACCGCCACCAGTGCCGAAGATATCCATGCGCGTGCCGTCCTCAAGCTGCAGATAGCTCATGTTCTCGACCACGCCCAGAATGGGCACACTCAGCTGTCGGAACATCTCTAAGCCACGGCGGGCATCTTCGAGGGAGACCTGCTGGGGCAAGGTCACAATGACCCCACCACTGAGTGGTAATGATTGGGTCAAGCTCAAGGCAGCATCTCCAGTGCCTGGGGGCAGGTCGATAATCAAATAATCCAGCTCGCCCCACTCCACGTCGCTAAGAAACTGTCGGATAGCGGAGTGCAGCATGGGTCCGCGCCAGATCAAAGGCTGGTCGGGCTTGACCAGGAACCCAATCGACATCATTTTAACCCCATAGGCCTCGGCAGGCACGAGCTTTTCTTTTCCAGGAGGTGGTAGCCTGGCCACTCCCATCATGGTGGGGATGTTCGGGCCGTAAATATCAGCATCAAGCAAGCCCACACAGGCACCAGCCTGTGCCAGGGCCACGGCAACATTGACTGATACGGTGCTCTTACCCACCCCACCCTTGCCCGATGCAATGGCTACAGCATTGCGAATGGGGAGCTGCATAACACCCCTGGCGCGGCCATCACTGGGCACGCTGGAGTCCATTTTAATCTCTACGCTGCTGACGCCTTTTAGCTGCATGACTGCAGCGCGGGCTTCGTTTTCGATTCTGGTTTTTAAAGGGCAAGCGGGGGTGGTCAACACGATGGTAAATTTCACCTGTTCACCCTTAATTTCCAAATCGCGGATCATATTTAAAGTTACGAGGTCCTTGTGCAACTCTGGTTCCTGCACTTTACCGAGCGCATCCAGGACAGCAGACTCATTAACCAACTCAGACATCATAAAATCATACCTCTTTCATATAACTGATAATATCGCGTTTTGCCTCGTCATATAGGTCAATCAAGGCTTGATCGCTTCCCTTATACCGCCTGACGGTATTACTGGCGCACACTACACAGCCTCGCATCGCTCGAAATGAATCAGATTGGCAAGTGGTACAACCTCCAATGCGGACCATGAATAGCACAAAAGCCGCCTGTTCTGGATCCGTGGGTTCAAGCTCGACCAGGTGCGAAATCAACCTTTCCCATTGCTCACCACGCAATTTCCTCAATGGCTCTATCGCCCTGGACGGAAATAGCAGGTCCACTTCACTGTTTTGCATCTACAACTCCACCAACTTGCCTACCAATAAAATGATTGTCTCAGGCGTGTGATGACTTTCTGGCTGCCCTTTGGGCTTCAGCTTCAAGCTCGGCAGCCTGCTCACGGGCGTAGTTGATTGGCCGGATGGAGGCATAATACGAGACAGGCTTGCCCAGGCGGGCTTTATCATATACATTAGACTTGCGCTCATAGGCCGATAATTCGTAATCGTGGTCCATCTTGATGGCGTCGAACGGACAGTATTCGGCACATAAGCCGCAATTCATGCAGATATCGATATCGATGGTGAACTCAGCTGGATCGGGGATGGGACGGCCTGTATTTGGGTCACTCGAACGCACAATCCAAATGCACTGGGGAGGACATACCTTGGCGCAGATACCACACGAGGTACAGCGGTAGACCTTTTCACCATCCTTTTCATCAAAGATAAGGAAAGGTACATATCGGAATTCTTCAGGGACAATGAGCTTCTCTTCGGGATACTGGATGGTGAATATCCCGCTGACATCCTTGCTGCTACGATACGCAACACCATCCGTTGAATAATAACGCTTACCATGTCGTCGAATATCATCCACATACGTCTGGATAAAATGCTTGAAAGCCAACCCCAACGTTTTGAGGATTCCTACGCCATATGAATAGGCATTCTTTTCTTCGGTCATTCTTCACTCACCTATCTGTCTCACCCAAGACGATATCGATCGAACCCAGGATCACGACCACATCAGCCACCTTATTACCAACACACAGCGTCTCCAAGGGCGTCAGGTTGATAAAGGATGGGGCGCGCACATGGTACCGCCAGGGGTTGGGCTTGCCATTTGAGATAACATAGAAGCCTAACTCGCCCTTGGGACCTTCCACGCAGCCATAGGCTTCACCCGCAGGCACGCGCACCTGGTATTGTGGCTTACCTTCCTGGATGGGACCTTCGGGGATGTCTTTCAGTACCTGCTGTAGGATACGCAAGCTTTGGTGCATCTCATCCAGGCGGACCAGGTAGCGGTCATAGACATCACCATGATAACGAACAGCGACATCAAAATCGAAGCGGTCGTATATGCTGTAGGGTTGAGCACGACGCAGGTCATAGGGCACACCGGATGCCCTCAAGACTGGACCAACCACCGAGAAAGCCAGAGCCTGCTCTGGGGTTAGCACACCCACACCTTCGGCTCGATGGCGCACGACCTCATTATTGGTGATGTACGTATCGAGATCATCAATCTTACGCGGTAAGCGTTCGAAAACCAGGTCTTTCGCTTTTTCCAAAATGCCATCCGGCAGGTCACGCGCCACCCCTCCGAAGCGGAAATAATTGCACATCATGCGTGAACCAGCGGTGGCTTCAAAGATATCGAGGATCAGCTCGCGTTCCTCAAACGCGTACAAGAAGGGAGTGAAATAAGCACCGAAATCGTTCATCAGGAAGCCGAACAACGCCAGATGATTCACGATCCTGGTGAATTCTGCCATCATCACCCGGATATATTCGGCCCGCTCAGGAGGCTTGATGCCCATCAGCTTTTCCACAGCCAGGGCATAACCAAAGTTGTTGCTCATTGAGTTGAAATAATCCAACCGATCGGTGTATGGCATATTACCCAGGAAGGTATTCCGCTCACCGATCTTCTCATGGTTGCGGTGCAGATACCCCATGACAGGCTTCAAGCCCACGATGGTTTCTCCATCCAGTTTGGCTGCCATGCGGAAGACGCCGTGAGTGGACGGGTGCTGGGGACCCAGGTTGACAATGACCTGCTCCGTGTCGATCCCGGTTGGCTCATCCGTCCGTTCCAGCTTACTCAGACCAGCGTACAGGGCAGTCTCCGGCTCTGGCACCCAGCTTTCAGGGTCAAAACCAGCGGGATAATCTACATTTGTTCCGAGAAGGTTTTTCTGCTCAGCACTTTGATAGATTCCTGCTGGCCAGCGGCTTTTAAATGGCTTGCCATCTTCTTCGTAATAACCTTCTTTCCAGTCCTTGCGAAGAGGATGACCGCTGAAACCCTCCCAGGTGAGAATCCGGCGCAAGTCGGGATGTCCTTCGAACTTGATACCCAGCAGGTCATATGCTTCACGTTCCTGGAATTCAGCGCCAGGATACACGGGTACCACCGAGGAGACCACCGGGCACTGCCGGTCCAACTGGACTTTAAGCACCAGAGGTGAGCCACCGGTTGACTTGCGCAGGTGATAGACCACTTCCATCTTATTCTCGGGCAGGTAATCCACGCCGGTGACCGAAGAGAGATAATCATAGCCGAGGTCATCACGCAGTCTCTGCATGGTGGATAGCAACAGCTCAGGCTTTACCAGATAACCTTCGTAATTTAGCCGCTCATCGTGTACGATAATGTCGGGGAAAATATGTGTCAGATCTGTGGCAAGTGCAATGCTTGGATTACTCATGAATATGCTCCCATCTCGGATCACGATTTCAACCAGCTGAAGTAGCAGGAGGCTGGTCGGGGGCTGGTTGAGAGGCAGCTATTTGAGCCTCTAATTTCGTTTCGGTGTACTCCTTGATTTCAATGTACTTGCGCGGATCAATCAGATCAGGACCTAGGATGGGAACTGGCAGAGGTTGTTCGGGACCCTTGCGATACCAGCGCACCGTCTTGATTGACTGCTTATCGATCATTTTATGAAGCGTGATAAAGCCGTTTAAGAGTGCCTGGGGTGTGGGAGGGCAGCCAGCCACGTATACGTCCACGGGAACGAACTCATCGACGCCGGAGACGACGTTGTAGCCTTCTTTGAACGGGCCACCGCCAGAGGCACAGGCACCCATCGCCAGAACATACTTGGGCTCAGGCATCTGATTGTATAGCCGGACGATTTGGGGGATCATCTTTTTGGTGACTGTGCCAGCAACGATCATCAGGTCAGCTTGCCGTGGGCTGGGACGCATGATTTCCATACCGAAACGGGCAAAGTCAAAGCGACTGGTAGCGGTGCAGATCATTTCGATGGCACAGCACGCCAGTCCAAACATCATGGGCCAGACGGAGGAGCGCCGCCCCCAGTTATAGATCTTATCGAGGGTGGTGATCGTTACCTGACCTTGCATCTCCGGTGGGATCTCGTAGCCTGGATTGTTCAACTCAAAGCTCATAAAAAGAACCTCCTCTACTCAATTTCCATATCAATTGGATTATACCTTCATCAGAGGGCATGTCAATCTATTTATGCAAATATATATTTGCATAATTGCGAAATTTGATTATAATGAGGAAAATTAAATGTCGAACGCACGCCAAAAAATCTTAGGTTATATCGAAGAACATCATAGCGCAACGGTAGATGAGCTGAGCAGAGTTTTTAAAGTAACGCCAGCCAATATCCGCCACCACCTTTCGATCCTGGTTGACCAGGATAGCCTGGAGATCATCGGCGTAAAGCCATCGGGCAACAAGGGGCGTCCCACCCAAATTTACAGGAGTGCCGCTCAGGTGAGGCTTAATAACCTGGAAAGCCTGACTGAGATCCTCTTGGGAGATTTTCTACAAGGTATAACCGAAGACGAGCGCGAGAGACTGCTCCGGCGGATCGCCAACCAGCTGGCTGCCAGCTTCACCTTGGAAAAGAATAACCCTACCCGCCGTATTTATGCTTGCATGCGTGTGCTTAACCACCTGAACTACCAGGCTCACTGGGAAGCACACATCGATAATCCGCGCATCATCCTGGATCACTGCCCTTATCAAGCCCTACGCACCCACCACCCCGAATTATGCCAAATGGACAGCTACCTGCTGGAGACTTTGCTGGATGCACCCATCAAGCAAACCGAGCGCTTGTCGAGCACACCGAAGGGTTTGCAACAATGCGTCTTTGCGTTGAGCAGACCGACTGGGTAATCCCCATTTCCTTTACCAAATAACAATAATAATATATAATATATAATATATCGCACGTTTGATATATCCGATTTGTTTTCACACTGAAAGAAGTATATGGATCTACCCAATCCAATCCCTGAGGCTGGTGAAGTCTTACGTAAACGCTCATTGACCGACGAAGTCTATGAATATTTATCCGGCAAGATCATTGCGGGGAACTATTCATCCGGAGATTGGCTACGCCAGGAAGACATCTCCACTTTGTTAGGAGTGAGCCAGACCCCTGTACGGGAAGCATTGGACCGTCTGGTGGCCACCGGCTTGGCAGAGCGTGTGCCCTACCGTGGAGTGCGCGTGCCCATCCTGGAAGACAAGGAAATTGTGGATGCCTTCCTGCTCCGCATCATACTAGAATCCACCGCGGCACGCCTGGCTGCGAACATCATTCCCAATGAAGAAGTTCAAGCCTTAACTTTCCTGATCGACAATACAGCTGAGTTGGTCAAATTGGAGGATATGGCGAGGCTACGCCAGCTAAACAAACAGTTCCACACCCGCATTGTGGAAGCTGCGAGTAGCCAGCTGCTTAATAAGCTCTATGAAATGACCACCAACGCCTTCCCTGATTGGATGCTCTATGAATACATGTTCCGCCACCCTGAGCTCCTACAGGCCAGCCTTGAACGCGAATATTCAGAACATCAGGCGATCATCGCTGCCCTGGGTGCCAGGAATGCAGAAGAAACTTCCAGCCAGGTAGCCACCCATATCAAGAACCAATGGCATGACCTAAAAACCTATCTAAATTTCTCGGACGACTTAATCCGCGAGATAGAAAATCAAATCAAGTCAATGTTCCCAAATCATCATTAATTAAGAAAATCAAAGGAGAATAAAATGCAAAACGAAGAGTTGTTTAAGGAAATGGCCCAAAGCATCACCGATGGTGATGACATAAAAGCAGCCGAGCTTGCACAAAAGTCTGTCGATCTGGGCATTGACCCATTGGAAGCGATCAATAACGGGTTTGTGAATGGGGTGAACTTCGTTGGCGACCAGTTCAGCTGTGGCAACATGTTCTTGCCCGAGCTGGTTATGGCGGGTGAAGCCATGAAGGCAGCCGTGGCAGTCCTTGAGCCTGAGCTGGCCAAGCGTGGCACTGAGCGGAAGATGCTGGGTAAAGTGGTGCTGTGCACCGTTGAAGGTGACATCCATGAGATTGGCAAGACGCTGGTCGGAACGATGCTTTCCGCCACAGGTTTCCAGGTGTATGACATGGGCGTAGACGTGCCAGTAATGAAAGTAGTCGAGAAAGCTCGCGAAGTTGGCGCAGATATCGTGGCGATGAGCGCCTTACTCACCACCACCATGGTGCACCAGAGGGATGTCATTGAAGCCCTTGAAGATGTTGGCATGCGCTCCAAGGTGAAGGTGATGGTAGGTGGTGCTCCAGTAACCCAGGATTGGGTGAAGCAGATTGGTGCTGATGGTTATAGTGAGGATGCCATTGGAGCAGCCCGGGTGGCCAAGCAGCTGCTCGGTGTGTAGACTCTTGCAGGAGCCTATATGACCGGGAAAATTAAATCAATCACCAATCCGAAACTTAACCTGGATATCTTATCTCCTGAAGAAATCCAGCGCACCCATACAGCCACCCTGGATGTGATCGAAACAGTGGGGGTACGCTTCCCCTCCAAACAAGCGCTTGATATCTGGGAAGATAATGGGGCACAGGTGGACCGCGACACTTCGGTGGTTAAAGTACCAGGAAAGGTCATCGAAGACGCATTGAAGCTTGCCCCACCGAAGTATGACCTGGCTGCCCGCAAAGCGGACCAGGACTTGCCTCTGGATGGCAACCATGTCTTCCTGGGCACCGATGGGTGCGGAGTGGAAGTGCTGGATATCCATACCGGCAAGCGTCGCACGTCCACCTGGCAGGATGTGGCCGATATTGCCCGGGTGGGCGACGCACTGGAAGAGATTGCCTTCCATTGGGTGGCCGTTTCGGCCCAAGACCTGCCTCCGAAGACACGTGGCCTGCACGAATTACGTGCCATCTGGGAAAACTCCACCAAGCATGCCCAAACAGAAAGTATTTACAATGCATGGGAAGCCCAAGCTGCAATCGAAATGGCGACGGCCATCGCGGGTGGCAGAGAAGCCCTGCGAAAACGCCCCGTCCTATCCATCATGCAATGCACAGCCCCACCCCTCGGGCAGGATGGCGGCAGTGTGGATGCAGCCTTGATCGGCGCAGCAGCAGGACTACCCGTCGGCTTCATGACCATGGCAGCCTGCCTGACCACAGGTCCGGCAACCCTGGCTGGCAACCTGGTGGTGGGAAATGCCGAAGTGATCAGCGCAACCGCCCTTATTGAGCTGGCCTACCCCGGAGCACCGGTATTCTACGCTGCTGCTCAAACTGCTTCAGACTTGCGCACGGGGGCGTACACCGGCGGAGGCCCAGAAGATTTCCTTTTCGGTGCGGCACAGAACAAGCTCTCTGATTTTTATAATATTCCGTTGTCGATGGGCTCATTCGCCACTGGCGCGAAGGAACCCAACTGGCAAGCAGGAGTGGAAAACAGTTTATCAACATTCATGGCCAGCGTGGTGATGTCGGATATGTTGCTTGGAGCTGGTTTATTGCATGGCAGTCGTATCTGGTCGTATGCCCAGATGTTGATGGACTGTGAGATATTCTCGATCATCCAGAAGGTAATGCAAGGCATTGTGGTTGATGATGAAACCCTGGCGCTGGATGTGATCCGCAGTGTAGGACCAGGAGGAAACTTCCTGAGCCAAAAACACACCTTGAAGCACATGCGTGAGATCTTCATCCCACAATTCATGGACAGGCGACCTTACAACGTTTGGGAAGAAAAGAAAGATGACGGCCGAGATTGGGCGTTGGAAAAAGCGCGCAAGATCCTCAGCACACACCAGCCCGAACCCCTGGATCCAGCAGTCTCCAAAGAACTCAAGAAGATCATTGCGTCCGTCGAGGTCAATTAACAATTATGCAGCCGAATATCTCCTTATTGAGTGATGAATTAGTCAAGAGGATCCTGGATGAAGCTTTTCAGCTGATGATCACACCAGGCATCAAGGTCCAGTCGCCGGCGGCCAGGCAATTGCTGGAAGAAGCCGGGGCGGATGTTAACCATGATGCGGAAGTCGTCCAAATCCCTGAGAAGCTGGTCTACCAGGCGCTTGAAAGCGCACCACACCAGTTCACATTATTCGACCGTGACGGGAATGCCAGGATCTATTATGGCGGCAACATGGTGCATTTCGATCCCGGTTCATCCGGGGTACACATCCTGGACCCAGAAACGGGCGAGCATCGCCCATCCATGGCGAACGACCTGGTTAATATCATCAAGCTGACCGAGATGATGCCGCAATTTGACGCCCAGTCAACCGCGGTGATCTGTAACGAAATCCCAAAGACGATCAGCGACTTCTATCGCTTGTACCTGGTGCTATTAAATTCTGTAAAACCGATCATCACCGGCGCATTTGCCATCCCCACACTGGATGTAATGATCGAGATGCTATCTATCTTTGCTGGTGGGCGAGAAGCGCTACGGGAGAAACCCCAGGCGGTTTTCGATGTCTGCCCATCGCCTCCATTAATATGGAGCAATTTTGGAGCCCAGAATTTAATCGACCTGGCCCGAGCTGGCGTGCCTGCCCAGATGGTCTCCATGCCGCTGGCGGGAGCAACCGCGCCGATCACCCTGGTAGGATCGGTGGTGCAACACGCAGCTGAATGCTTGAGCGGCGTCACCATTCACCAGCTCGCCAACCCGGGTGCACCCATCGTATGGGGAGGAGCACCAGCAATCTTTGACATGCGCAAGGGCACCACCCCTATGGGGGCCGTGGAAACAGCTATGATCGATGCCTCTTACGCACAAATCGGGAAATTTGTGGGTTTACCCACCCATACCTACCTGTGTGCCAGCGACGCCAAGGTGATTGATGCCCAAGCAGGCCTGGAGAGCGGGATGAGTGCGGTCATCGGAGCACTGGCAGGGATTAATATGATCTCGGGTGCAGGGATGCTGGACTTCCTGGCCTGCTTTAGCCTGGAAAAGCTGGTCATCGACGCTGAGATCGTAGCCATGGCAAAACGATTGTTATCGGGTATGCATACACCCACCGAAACCCTGGCGACAGCGATGTTTGAAGGGATTAATTTCAAAGGCGACTTTCTCAAGCAGAAGGTGACGCGCGAGCTGTTCAGCCACGAGCAATATCTACCCTCTAAAGTATTAGACCGTGACTCGATCCGTGGCTGGCACCAGGACGGAAGCCTGGATGCGCTCACCCGGGCAAAACATCAGGTAGAGCACCTGCTTGAGAATTACCAGGCACCGACAATCGAAAAAGCTAAACTCCAGGAACTGCATAAGCTGGTGAAACACCAGGCACAGCAAGCCGGTTTAGCCACCCTGCCTGGAGTAAATTGAATATTTAGGATAATCCACTTGGAGAGATGGGATGCTGGTCATCTCTCCATTTCGCACCTCTCATCTTTCGCCTGGTGATTGTAACCAATAATCGTGGTGAAGCTCGTAAAGGAGACTATGGGCGAATTCAAAGTGATGTCTGAAAATGAGATCGAAGCTGTGCATGCAGCAAGCCTGCGCATCCTGGAAGAAACTGGCTTGCTCCTCTCACATGGAGAGGCACGTGAGATATTCTGCGCAGCAGGAGCAGTGATCAATAAAGATAAAGTTCACCTTCCCCCTACCCTGGTAGAAGCGCAGGTGGCGAAAGCTACCAGGCGTGTGACTTTGCGTGGGCGGGGTGGCACAACCAAGGTGCTCGGGGATGGTACGCTGCACTGGCACAACCTGGGTGGGGCGCGCGATATTTATGATACTGAAACCAGCACACGGCGGAACGCCACGGTCCAGGATCTACGTGACTGCACACGTTTGCTGGATGCTATGGATGGAGCAACTACCATCACGCCCTTCTTCACGCCACTCGATGTGCCTGGTCACCTGATGTCTTTAGCCATGTACCGGCATGCCATACCAAATACTACCAAACCGCTCCAGGGACCTGGGGTACAAACCGCTGAAGAAGTTCAATTTGCAGTACGCATGGCTGGGGTGATCGGTGAACCCAGGGAAGTCTTCTCCTTGAGCGTCTCACCCGTCAGCCCATTGAATCTGTCGCATGGCTTAGCTGGTGCAATCATCGAAATTGCCAGGCTGGGCATCCCGTTTGCTCCACTCCCCTGCCCAACAGCTGGGACGACGGCACCATTTTCGATCGCTGGCGCTGTGGCACAACAGAACGCCGAAATCCTGGCATCTATCGTGCTGGCGCAGCTGGTGCACCCCGGTTTACCGATAATTTACTGTGGACGCCTGGCGATGATGGAACCACGCACGGGCATTTCCGTATGGGGCGGGGTCGAGCTTGGCCTGGCATCAGCTGCTACTGTGCAAATTGGACACCGTTATGGCTTACCGGTGAATGTGTATGGTTTTTCCACCAATTCTCACACACTCGATATCCAGAATGGCTATGAAAGAGCCTTAAATGCCATGATCCCGGCCCTGGCAGGTGCGGATGAGCTCTCTGGGATTGGGGAAATGGAAGCAGGGGTGATGGGCTCTTTTGCCCAGATCGTCAGTGACAATGAGATTGCCAGCAGCGTACGACGACTGATGCGTGGCTTCAATGTGAATGATGATTCCCTGGCCGTAGATGTGATTGCGTCTGTGATGCAAGGCAGCCATAATTTCCTCGGGCAAAAACACACCATGCGCTACCTGAGAGGTGGTGAAGTGCTGCTCACATCGCTGGCTGAACGCGGCTCGTGGGAGACGTGGGAGGCGAATGGACGCGTTGGCATGGCAGAAAGAGCACAGGCAGAAGCTGTGCGTATCCTGGCAAATCACCAGGTGCCTCCGCTTACCCAAAGTCAGGAAATGGAACTGGATGATATTCTCAAGGAAGCGGACAGAAAGTTAAAGAAGCACTAATCTCGGAGGTAGATATGCTGAATCAAGCGAAAGAACTCCAAACCAAATTAACCGAATACCGCCGTGATTTCCACATGCACCCGGAGCTCGGTTTCAACGAATATCGCACATCGGCGAAGGTGGCGGAGGTCTTGCGCTCCCTGGGTTTGCGGGTGAAGGAGAAGGTCGGTAAAACTGGCGTGGTCGGTGAGATTGGCCAAGGATTACCCATCGTGGCCATCCGGGCAGACATGGATGCCCTTCCGCTTCAGGAGGATAATAAAACCGCATATACATCGCAATACCCGGGCGTGATGCACGCGTGCGGCCATGATGCCCACACTGCCATCCTGCTTGGTGTGGCAGAAATTCTCTCCAAAGAAGAAAACCTGCCTGGCACGGTGCGTCTGCTCTTCCAACCCGCTGAAGAGGTGGCTGATGACGAAGGCATTAGTGGGGCCCCACGTATGATCGAAGATGGTGCCATGCAAGGTGGAGTGGGCCTGACCCTGGCGCTGCACGTATCGGCCCATGTACCCGTGGGTCAAATTCAGGTCGGAGCAGGCCCTTCCTCGGGAGGGGTGGATACTTTTCGTGGATCAATCATCGGGATGGGTGGTCACGGTGCCAGACCGCACGAGACGGTCGATCCTATCTACCTGTCAGCGTATGTCATTCTGGCATTACACGGGATCGTCTCACGCAGGTTGAACCCGTTTGACCCGGCTGTAGTGACAATCGGGTCGATCCACGCTGGTAACGCCGAGAATGTAATTCCGAACCAGGTGGATATCCTGGGCACCATTCGCTACATGGAGCATAAAGTACAGGAGCAGATCCACCGCGAGATAAAAAAAGCGTTTGATGTAGCAAAATCGCTGGGTGGAGATTATTCATTGAAGTTTGAGATCGGCACACCACCGATGATCAATGATGAAAAGGCGGTTGAATTGATCAAAGCCACTGCTACAGACCTGATCGGCAGTGAAAATATCCTGCCACCCCAGGATGGATTGGGCGCGGAGGACTTCGGATGCTTCTCTGAGCTGGCACCGGGGGCGATGTTTGTGCTGGGCAGCAAGGTAGAAGGTGACGAACGCGAACACCATAATTCACATTTTGATGTCAATGACGAATGCCTGCCATACGGGGTGGCCATCCTGGCTGATTCAGCGCTACGATTCATGAGAAAAGGTGGCTTCTAGCGAAATCCAACATGGACAAATCACTTGATGTCCATCCTTGTATCCAGGTGCTATCTGAAGAGGCTATCGCCCGCATCCATGCCACCTCCCTGAAGATACTTGCCGAGATTGGCATCCGGGTTGATTCTCCCAGGGCAATCACCGTATTCAAGTCAGCTGATGGAATCAGATTCATCGACGAGCAACACCTGGTGATCCAGCCCGAGCTGGTAGCCTGGGCGCTCGACCAGGCTCCTGCGAGCATCGCTATCTACAATCGGAAAAAAGAGCTGGTTACACACCTGGGCGAAGACCAGACCAGATTCGGTATAGGTGTGACCAATCTTTTTTACCAGGATCCGCAAACTGACCGGGTGCTGCCATTCGCTCGTGAGCATATGCGTAGCTCAGTGGCCATGGCGAATAGCCTGCCATCTTACGACTTCATTTCAACCATAGGGATCATCCGCGATGTGAAGCCTGATCAGGCTGACCTGGTGGCGACCCTGGAGATGGTAGTGAATACGGTCAAGCCATTGATCGTCCTGGTGTCTGATGAAAACCAATTTCAGCCGTGCCTTTCCTTACTCGAGCTGTTGTGTGGAGAAGTGACCGAAAACCCCTTCGTGATCCCTTACTTCAACCCGGTGACACCCCTGATCTTGAACAATAGCACCGCTCAGAACATGATGGCATCGGTTGAGAGAGGCCTGCCGATCATTTTTTCTAATTATGGAATGGCGGGCGTGTCAACTCCGATCACCTCTGCAGGGACCCTTGCGCTGCTCAATGCAGAACTACTGGCTGGATTGGTTTATAGCCAGCTGCTCAAGCCTGGCACACCTGTGATTTTGGGTAGCTTGCCGGCGTTCTTCGATATGAAAACCATGGTGGATTTCTTCGACCCGCAGACCATGCTCCTAAACCTGGCGTGTGCAGAGATGATGGCCCATTACGGCATCCCCCACGCTGGCACTTCCGGCAGCTCCAATGGTTGGGGGGCGGACCTGATCGCCAGCGAGGCGTTGTGGATTAACCACCTGACCAGCTGCATCGGGAAAGCCGGTCTGGCACCCTTCGTCGGTGGCAGCCTGGGATCCAAGGTCTTTTCGCCAAGCATGGTGGTGTATGCGAATGAGATCATTGAGCAAGCCAGGCATTTCAATAAAGGCTTCATTTTTAATGAAGAAACATTAGCCTTTGAAGAGATCAAAAAGACCGGTTTTGGGGGGAATTTTATCTCTTCTCGTCAGACAATGAAAGCGTTCCGCACAGCTTATCATACCAGCAGCATCTTCCCCCGGTTGGGTCTCGAGAAATGGCAGGAGCTCAGACAGCCCTTAGCAGACACATTCCTGAGAGATCGGACATTGGAATTACTCAGCCAGCCTAAGTACCCGGACGACAGGCAGGAGCTACTTGAAAAAGGCGAGTTTTTTATTAATCGTATCGCGAAATAATGGAAAAATTTATTCTACAGTGACTGACTTGGCCAGGTTGCGGGGCTGGTCAACATCGAGGCCGCGCTTGGCGGCAATATGATAGGCTAACAGCTGTAGGGGAATCACAGTAACCACTGGGCTGAGCAGCCAGGGCGTTTCGGGGACCCACAGGACGTGATCGACTAGCGAAGGGATGATCTCGTCGCCATCAGTGGCAATGGCAATCACCACCCCGCCACGTGCCTTGGCTTGCTCGATCTGGCTGATCATCTTCTCATACCACGGATCGTGGGGTGCTAAAACGACCACGGGCATCTCGCGGTCAATCAGGGCAATCGGGCCATGCTTCATCTCACCAGCAGGATACCCTTCAGCGTGGATGTAAGAGATTTCCTTGAGTTTTAAAGCGCCTTCGTAAGCGATGGGCATATTAATCCCACGGCCCAAATACAAGCAGCTCCTGGTTTCTTTAAGCTGCTCTGCCACCACCTCCACTTCCTTCTGGCGGTCAAGGCATTTACCCACCAGGTCAGGTATCACCATCAAGCCTTTTACCAACTTCTGGCGTTCCTTCTCCTTTAATGTACCACGCAAATCGGCCAGTAAAATGGCGAGCATGTAGAGGTCGACAATGGGCGCCGTGAAGGCTTTGGTGGAGGCGACACCGATCTCAGGTCCAGTCTGCATGGAAATGTAACCGTCGGCGATACGCATGGCCTGAGTGCCAATGGCATTGACGATGGACCACAGCGTAGCACCCTTTCTGCGTCCCTCTTCCATGGCGGCCAAGGTATCGGCAGTCTCTCCCGACTGGCTGATTGCCAAAACCACTGTGGCGCGATCAATTATCGGGTCAGCGTAACGAAATTCCGAAGCAATCTCCATCTGAGTTGGGATGTGAGCGATGCGTTCCATGAGGATACGGCCGATCATAGCAGCGTGCGAAGCGGTGCCGCATGCAGTGATGACGATCTTCTCAATTTGGCGAGCTTTTTCAAGGGTAAGGTTCAGCTCATTTAACTGGATCCTGGCGTATTCTAAATCGATGCGACCAGCGATGGTGTCGGTCAGAGACCTTACCTGCTCGTTGATCTCCTTAAACATAAAGTGGCGGTATTCGCCTTTCTCAGCGGAAATCGGGTCCCAAGCCACAGTCTGCTCACGGTATTTCACTGGTTTACCATCCAGGGTTTGAATACTCAGCCCATCCGCGGTAACGATGGCCATCTGGCGAGATTCGAGAAAGACCACACGCCGTGTGTGCTCTAAAATTGCGGGTAAATCGGATGCAATGAACATCTCGTTTTCGCCTATGCCAATCACCACCCCACCGGCATTCCCGATGCGAGCAGCGACGATTTTATCAGGCTCGAGAGACGACATCAAAACGATGCCGTGGGCGCCTTTGAGCTGTCGCATGGCTTTTTGAGCTGCCTCCACCAGGCTGGTCTCGGTGGACTGGTAGCGCTCCACCAGCTGGACGATTACTTCCGTATCAGTCTCGGAGCTGAATACGGCCCCCTCTTCACACAAGTCATTACGCAGTTCGAGGTAATTTTCAACGATCCCATTATGGACAACGACCACATTACCGGTCATGCCAATATGAGGATGGGCATTTCGTGCACTCGGTTCGCCATGGGTTGCCCAGCGGGTGTGACCGATACCAACCTGACCTGAAACCGGGATCTCAGAAACAAGTTCGGCTAATTTACTGAGCTTGCCCACATCCCGTCGTACCTCGATGTGATCATTCTGGATGATTGCTAAGCCAGCCGAGTCGTAGCCGCGGTACTCAAGGCGTTTCAACCCATTCAGGATGATGGGTGTGGCATTTTTAGGTCCGATGTAACCGACAATTCCGCACATAATTCCATCCTTTATTAAACAGCAGGGTATGACATAAGAAACCTATCATACCCTGACGAAAAACACTATGAATTGGCTTTGTTCTTGTGAGCTTCCTCGATCTTAGCCCAGGTATCACGCAGGGGAACGATACGATTGAAAACAAGGTGCTCTGAGGTTGATTCCGGATCCACGACGAAATAACCTTCGCGCTCAAATTGATAACGCATACCTCTGGTTGCAGTAATCAAGCCATGCTCAGCTTTACAATTATCGACAATTTTAAGGGAGTCGGGGTTGACATAATCAAGAAAATCAGCACCCTCATCCAGATTACTCATATCGGAGCGGGTGAACAGGCGGTCATACAGCCTGATTTCTACGTCGATGGCATTATGGGCGGAAACCCAATGCAAAGTGCCCTGCACCTTGCGGCCATCGGGAGCATAACCACCGCGCGTGGCAGGATCATAGGTGCAGTGCAACTCTACCACTTCACCCGTAGCAGGATCCTTGATTACATCGACGCAGGTAATAAAATAACCGTAGCGTAAGCGGACTTCCCGCCCCGGAGCCAGGCGGAAATATTTCTTCGGAGGATCTTCCCGAAAGTCATCGCGATCAATATAGATCTCGCGTGAGAATGTCACCTTGCGCGTTCCGGCAGACAAATCTTCAGGATTATTAACCGCCTCCAGCTCCTCGACCTGACCTACCGGGTAATTATCTATCACGACTTTTAATGGATGCAGGACTGCCATGACTCGTGGAGCATGAAGGTTCAAATCATCACGCAACATGGACTCTAATAGGGCAATATCGACCAGGTTGTTGTGGTGCGGAACGCCTACAGCCTCAAGAAACCGCAGGATGACCTCCGGAGGATAACCCCGCCGGCGCATGCCAGACAAAGTCGGCATACGTGGGTCGTTCCAATCATGCACATATTCATCCTTGACCAGTTTAAGCAGCATACGCTTGCTCATCACGGTGTAGCTAAGGTTGAATCGACCGAATTCGATTTGCCTGGGATGATAGATTTCCAGCTCGTCAAGGAACCAATTATAAAGCGGCCGATGATCTTCATACTCTAATGAGCATAATGAGTGGGTGATGCATTCGATCGAATCACTCTGCCCGTGAGCAAAATCATACATTGGGTAGATACACCAGGCATCGCCAGTGCGGTGATGGGTGGAATGTAGGATGCGATACATGACTGGATCGCGCATGTTCATGTTGCCGGCTGCCATATCGATCTTGGCACGCAACACCCGTGCTCCATCAGGGAATTCGCCTTTGCGCATGCGCTCGAACAGGTCTAGGTTTTCCTCGACACTGCGGTTACGGTAAGGACTGTTCTTGCCGGGCTCAGTGAGCGTGCCACGGTACACCCTGATCTCCTCAGCGGAGAGATCATCCACGTAGGCTTTGTTCTTCTTGACCAGCTTTACAGCAAATTGGTAGAGCTGCTCGAAATAATCGGAAGCATAGAAGAGGCGATCTTCCCAATCGAATCCCAACCAGTGGATATCCTCCTGAATCGATTCAACATACTCCACATCCTCTTTGACCGGGTTGGTGTCATCGAAGCGGAGGTTACACTTGCCACCGAACTCTCGTGCCATGCCGAAATCGATGCTGAAGGCCTTCGCATGACCGATATGAAGGTAACCGTTCGGTTCCGGTGGGAAACGAGTGTGAACATGGTCATAGCGGCCTGATATCAAATCAGCCTGAATGGCTTCACGGATGAAATGAGTGGGAGTTGAAGATGGTATATCAGTCATGGGATCCTCCTCGCTTACAAAAACACCCCGGCTCAAGCTGACGGGGTGTTCTGAGCTCTGGCTGGGGGCAAAGGATTCGAACCTCTACATACAGATCCAGAGTCTGCTGTCCTACCATTAGACGAGCCCCCAGTAATTAGCAGGCAAAATTTTACCACGCCAGACGTGCTGCGTCCAGCCTGGTATCGGTATTCAGGTGATTTCTACATTTTTTCCAGTGTATGCGCCGCAGTGTTTATTCGCTCGAGAATCTTCTCCTTACCAATGATCTCCATGCATTCAAATAGCGGTGGGCTGTTCTTCTGCCCCGTCACCGCAGCCCGGATGATGCCAAACACCTGGCCGGGTTTTAAGCCGGATTGCTCCACAAATTCTCGCAAGAGAGGTTCTGCCTGGTTTTTGTCTATCTCTGGCAACCCGCTGAGGATCGTGTAGACCTGCCTGGCAATATGGGCCGATTCTGTTGAGGTAAGCTTATCACCAATCAGCTCTGCTGGAACGGGGGTGACTTCATCCTTGAATAAGAAACCTGCAACGGGGATAACATCATCCAGGGTAACCAGGCGCTCCCGGATGATGGGAATTGCTTGCAATAGCTTGTCCTCATCCAATTGTAGGCCAGCAATGGCGATATAGGGTGCCAATCTTTGGGCCAGGTCATCATTTGGGAGATTACGGATATGTAGCCCATTGAAATAATCCAGTTTGGTGAAATTAATCGCTGCTGGGGAGGGATTCAGGTGTTCCAGGTTGAATTTCTGAACCAGCTCCTGTAGGGTGAAGAACTCTGTGCGGTCATCATAGCTCCAACCCATCAATGCCACCCAATTGACCACACCCTCAGGGATGTAACCCAAATCCTTCAAGTCTTTGATAAATATCGAGTACCCATCCTGGATGAGTTGGGAGGTTTCGCGTTTGCTCATCTTTCCTTTGCCACTCGGTTTAAGGAAGACTGACAGGTGGATGAACTCCGGCTCCTGCCAGCCAAAGGCACGGATTATGTGAGCATGCAGCGGAAAAGTGGACAGCCATTCAGAACCCCGGATGACATGCGTGATGTCCATCAGGTGATCATCCACCATGGCTGCCAGGTGGTAAAGCGCCAGTCCATCCGAGCGCACGATGACGTGGTCATCCAGTGCGGAGTTCTCTACCGTGATATCACCACGGAGCAAATCATGAGCTGTGATCGAGCCAGACTCTGGAACCTTGAAACGAATCACATGTCGCTCCCCATTGGCAACCCTGGCAGCGGCCTCAGCGGGATTCAATCGGCGACAAAGACCGTCATAGCGCGGATTTTCTTTACGGCTTTGCTGCTCCCTGCGTACTTGCTCCAGGCGCTCAGGGCTGCAAAAGCAATAATAGGCATGGCCACTTTCAATTAATCTACGGGCATGCTCGGCATAAATCTCCCGGCGTTGCGTCTGGTAGTACGGGCCATGCGGTCCGCCTAGTCCGGGCCCTTCATCCCAGTCAATACCCAGCCAATGCAGGCTATCGATCAGCTCTTGCTCAGCCCCGGGAACATAGCGCTTTTGGTCGGTATCCTCAATGCGCAAGATAAATGTCCCACCGGTCTGGCGGGCAAGCAAGTAGTTATACAGGGCTGTACGCCCACTCCCCAGGTGGGTTCTCCCTGTTGGAGAGGGTGCAAATCGCACTCGAACTGGATTTAATTGAGCCACAAAGCGTCTCCTTGATGATTTCTTGTGTCTATGCGCAATGCACTAATATTTTTATCGATAATTAGAACTCAAGCGGCTTATGGCGCAGGATCACACTTTCAACCAGGCCTACCCCTAACAACAAGGAGAGCAAGGAGCTCCCCCCATAACTGATGAAGGGCAGCGGTAGTCCTGTAGCGGGTAAAAGCTTTAAATTAACGCCGATATTCACCATACCCTGGAATGCCAGGAGAACTGCAACCCCAAAGGCGATCAGGGAACCAAACGTATCCCGTGCCAACCGAGCCACTCGCAGGCAGCGATAAATGATAAATAAAAGCAGAACCATGATGAGCACCGAACCGATAAAACCGAATTCTTCTGCAGTGGCTGAAAAAATAAAATCTGACCAGCGTACCTTGAGAAATCGCAGGTGAACCTGGGTGCCCTGATTGTAGCCCTTGCCCAGCAGACCACCCGACCCGATGCTGATCAGGGCTTGCTGGATATTATAGGTCTCGCCCTGTGTGGCATTCGGGTCAGAAATCAGAAAATTCAAAATGCGCTGTTGCTGATAGTCGGCTAGGAGAGGATAAGCAACGAAAGGTATGATCAGGCCGGCCGCGCCAAAGATGAACAGGTATTTCACCTTTAAACCACTGGCCCATAAAAGGGCAAACCAAATGGCCAATATCACCAATGAGGTGCTCAAGTTCGGCTGCAGGATAATCCAAACCACAATACCCAAGGTATATAAAAGGCTGCGCCCAATCCAGGTGAGATTTTCCAGTTTTTCTAGATTCCTGGAAAAAAAATCTGCCAGGACCAGGATCACCACGATTTTGGCAATCTCGGAGGGTTGGATCAGGATCACCCCGGTATCGAACCAGCGAGCGGAACCATAAAGAGCCTGACCGGCAATAGTCAGGGCACCCAAAAAGATGGCGGTAATGATGTACATTGGACGGCTAATGGATGCCCAGAGATGGTAATCTATGGCTGCGGCAATGAAGATGACCGCGAAACCCAGAACGGCAAAGATGATCTGGCGCTGGACAATATTGGTGGACTCAAGCTCGATGTTCCCAGCCACCGAGGACCGAATCATTGTAATGCCAAAAATGGTCATCAATGCGACCGCACCCAATAACCAGAAATCGAAGTGACGCCAGTTCGTTTGACTCATTCGTAAAAGATTATCTCGCCCTTACATGCTCAGTAAATTTCGCCAGATTATAGCATTGCTGATCAACACCCGTAGCTAAGGAGTCAGGGTACTGTCAGCCGCCTTGAGCTCAAAGTATGCCTCCAAGACCCGCCTGACGATGGGGCCAGCGACAGTGGAACCTTCCTGGCCATTGTAAACGAACGCCACCACGGCAATCTCGGGGTCTTCGTAAGGCGCAAATGCCACCGTCCAGGCATGTGAGGGCCAGTTACCCGGCTCACACAGGTTCTTTGCCTGGGCAAATTCGTCACAATACTCGGCTGTGCCAGTCTTACCAGCAACAGCGATGTTTACATTCTCAAATACATCCTTTAATGTGCCTTCCAGTACAGCCAGACGCATCCCCTGGCGAATTTGGTCAAATACCCAGGGTTGCACTGTTTTCATTTCTCCGGTAGGCTGGCAACCCCGGATGGTGTTATCTTCGAAGACCTGGATGACCGGATCTGCGGTGAGGTCCCAACGCTCACGAGGGGTAAAGGGTTGAGTGACGTTGCCTTCACTGTCTAGTACTTCGTAAAGCAATGTGGGAGCCATCAGCTTACCCCCACTTGCCACCGTGGCAGCTGACATCAGCACCTGGAGAGGGGAAGCCAGATCATACCCTTGACCGACGCTGGAGATATAAGTATCACCTGTGGACCAGCTTTCACCCTGGTTGATGCGTTTCCAGGTTGGATCGGGAATCAAGCCGGCAGCCACATCCGGCAGCTCGATCTCTGGTGTCTTGTAACCACTCGGTAAGCCAGCATACCCATCATCCAATTCCCCGTATCCGAGGGCACGTGCATAGGTGCCCAAGCGGCAGATACCCAAACCGGGATCGACTTCATCTTCATATCCACCACCCACCTTGTAGAAATAAACATTACTGGAATTGGCAATGGCATGCACAAAATCGAGCTGGCCGAAGCCATCAGGATTGGTTTTATAGATCCAATCAACAAAATCGCGCGGTCTGCCGGGGTCGTTGGCATAATAAATCTGCTTGACAGTGATCTTTCCAGGTGTTTTTATGATCTCATCCGGTGTGACGATACCTTCGTTCAGCCCACCCGTTGCTGTGACCAGCTTGAACACCGAGCCTGCTGGCAGCTCAGAACCCACCGCCAGGTTGAGCAGTGGGTTACGTTTGTCAGCGATTAGCTGTTGGTAATAGTAAGCCGGGATAATTCGAGCCATGCGATTATTCTCGTAAGTCGGATAATTCACTAAGGCCAGGATCTCACCAGTGCGGGGATTCATAGCAATCACGGCGCCGCTGGTCATGCGTTCTTCGTCAAAGGACTGGTTCCAATCCATAATCTCGTCCTGGAGAATAGACTGGGCAGCCTGTTGCAAGCGGGTATCGATGGTGAGTACGACGCTGGAACCTGGGGTTGCAGGTTGAGGTGGGACGAGGTCATCGAGGATCTGGCCAGCGATATCCCACTCAACCACTCTGTGGCCATTCACACCGGCCAGCAAATTTTGAAAATACAGCTCAACACCGGCGTAACCTACCTTATCGCGGTTGGGTACGAAGCCTTGCGAACGATAGTACTCTTCTTCGGTGGCCGGTATTGGTCCTAGGAAACCGATGACAGAAGCAGTCAGCGAGCCGGTCGGATAATCACGCACCGGGACCACATCAACGCCTACGCCAGGCCAGTTTCCAGTATTCTCCTGGATCACCAGGGCAACTTCCTCTTTTACATCACAAGCAATTTTCACCGGTTCATACGGAGCAGTAGTTTCACCATATGTCACGATTTGGGTAATCCCATGGTCAGAAATGCATGGGACAAATGGATCATTTGGTGAAACCTCTCCACGATTTACCGGAACACTTGTGAGGTTGGATATTTCGCGGAAGATATTCTGGATCTCGCCGTCATCATCGGGTAAATTTGCTGGAGTGATCACCACGTTATAAGAGGGGATATTTCGGGCCAGGATGAACCCCTGGCGGTCATACACCATGCCGCGCGTTGCAGGCAAATTGATCTCGTGTGTGCGGTTCTCATTGGATTTAGCCAGCCAGGTTGAATACTCTACTACCTGTAAGCTGAATAAACGACCAACATAAATGAGGAAAAGGGCGATCAATATTGCACCAAAGAGGATGATGCGCCAGGGGGCAACCATATTTTGAAGGGCAGCAGAACTTTTCATACCTTTAACTCTTCCGGGTATAACCATCCGGCCAAATCATGGGTTATCGAAAAGATGGGCACGGACAGGATTAGATTTAATATCAAGCTAGGTAGGATGATCAAATTTAATACACTGATC
The DNA here is from genome assembly GCA_003105035.1 of Anaerolineales bacterium. Lineage (NCBI taxonomy): Bacteria > Bacillati > Chloroflexota > Anaerolineae > Anaerolineales > Anaerolineales bacterium. Next base: position 116,334 of record PQAL01000024.1, read on the forward strand.
AGCGGGAGATTCACACCGCTTACCAGTCGTGCAGCAAATGAAATAAACATTACCAACAAGGTGCTGATGAATGTAGCCGCCAGCATGGCTAATACGGGGGCTTTCCATACGCGCTGTTTTAAAAGGCGACCAATTCCCGCACAGATAAAGTAGGTGATTAGGTAGACTCCGAAGGGTAAAGCAGAATACAGGCTGGCGAAGATCCCCCCGATCAGGCACCACTGCCAAACGGATGTGACCCGATCCTGCAGAGCCCAGGCCAGGATAAAAAGCAGGATCAAGTCAGCCGTGCCATTCAACAAAGGCATGGCGCTGACAATTGTACTCTGGATAATAGCCAGTATGCCGAAAAGAATTAAGCCAGCAAGATTCGCCATTTTCGATAATCAGGGGTTGGTGGAAGACGGAACCAGAGGAGTAATATCAACGGGTTGGAAATTTGTGATAACCAAGACGATCGACAACTGTGAAAAATCGACCGCAGGTTGCACGCTGGCAGTTTGAAACAATGCGGAAGCTTCAGATTTAACCGTCAATACCTGGCCGATAAGCAAGTTGGCCGGGTAATTTCCTCCCAAACCAGACGTCATCACCAGCTCACCAGGGAGAACGGTGGCATTTTGGCTGATCATATTCAGCTCAATCTCACCTGTGATCTGCCCGTTGAGGACTGCCTCTTCACCGGATTCCTGCAGGATGACATTGACACTTGAGCCCGGATCATTGATCAGCTGGACACGTGCAGCTCCGGCCGTTACTGCGGCGATGTTGCCAATCAATCCTTGAGCGGTGATGACCGGCATACCTTTTCGCAGCCCGTCATCTGAGCCACGGTCAATAATCACATAATGCATGAAAGGGCTGATATCCCGGGCAATCACCGAAGCTGCCATATACTGGTTTTCAACATGCCGCCGTTCATAATCAACGAGTGTCGAGAGCAGCTGCGCTTCAGTAACCTGCTGCTGAAGTTCGACGATCTGGACCTGTAACTTGGAATTTTCCGCCTCAAGCTGGGCATTTTTTTGGCGGAGTGAGGTGACATCCTCGGGCTGGGCGATCAAGCTCTGAATTGCCTGGTAACGCTGAGCCAACCAACTTTGTGCTGATACAAATGGAGACAACACGATTCTGGATAACGGGGTCAGATATCCACCCAATGCCAGGCCGATGACGCCCAAGGCGACTAAAATGAGGATGATAAATTGCGTGCTACGCGGAGAATTAATTTTCATCATATGAGGCTCATTAATCTTTGGGACACACAACTAAAAATGACGAAGTTCCGCCTCGCCCCTTATGAGCCAAATTGAGCATGCCGACCATCACTCGAACGTTCCAGGCTGGTCAGCAGGTGATTTAAAATATCATAGTTCTCGAGCACTGAGCCTGCACCTCGTGCAACACAGCTCATTGGATCTTCAGCGACCCACACCCGGATTTTGAGCTCCTCACTCAACCGGCGGTCCAAACCCTGCAGCAACCCACCGCCGCCCGAAAGGCAGACCCCGGTCTCCATCAGGTCGGCGATGATCTCAGGAGGGGTCTCATCCATGGCGTCCTTGACGGTATCGATGATGGTGTTCACTGAGACTGATATCGCTTCACGGATTTCCACTGATGACACTTCCACGCTTTCCGGCAAGCCAGTCACCAGGTTCCTGCCGCGTAGGATGATGGTTTTTTCCTCTGGTAAATGGGTGGCAGATCCGATATTGATTTTAGCCTGTTCGGCAATCCGCTCACCGATCAGCAGGTTATATTTATTACGCATATACTGGACGATATCCTGATCCAACTCGTCACCGGCTACACGCAAAGAGCGCGAGACGACAATCCCGCCCATGGAAATCACCGCTACCTCGGAGGTCCCGCCACCGATATCGACGATCATGCTGCCGCGAATCTCATTGACCGGTAATCCGGCTCCCAGGGCAGCTGCCATGGGCTCTTCAATCAAACCAGCTTCACGCGCCCCAGCCGACATGGCCGCATCATACACGGCGCGTTTCTCGACTTCGGTAGCACCAGAAGGAATACCCACCACCACGCGTGGGCGTGGTACAGGAACGATGCTCTGGCGGTGAGCTTTTTCTATAAAATATTCAAGCATGGCCTGGGTGATCTCGAATTCTGAGATGACCCCGTCACGCAATGGTCGGATGGCAATCACATTGGGTGGGGTGCGTCCCATCATTTCCTTGGCTTCGGCACCGATCGCCAGGGGAATGCGCGTGCGTTTATCAATCGCGACCCATGAAGGCTCATTGATCACGATGCCTTTTCCACGAACATTGACCAAGGTGTTTGCGGTTCCCAGATCAATCCCAATATCAAGGGAGAAAAAGCCCAACAACCAATTAAGGGGGTTAAAAGCCAATCTCAGCTCCTGGTAATTATTGCCAAGGGGCACATGGCACTGCCATTATCGACTAAAAACATTATACCATCACGCATCTAGGTAATATGTATGGGAGGCATTGGCACAAGGGTTACCCCAGGCTATGTGCATGGCCCGCGCTGTCAGGTCGATGACCATGGAGTTGACTGTCTTCTCCCGATCGAGGAGATCCATATCATCCAAAGCATGGTTGCAAATGGAATTGGGAAAATTTATGTGGTCCCGCTGGATGGTCTGGAGTGTTTTTATCGTGTGCTGGTCTGATTCGCGCAGAAGCCGATTGGCTCGCAGGTACCGGACCCGGGTTGAAATGAGCTCATCGGGCTCGTATTCAATCACCTGCATATTGGGATCGAGATAGTGATTTGTGTGAACCATATAGCCATCATCAGCGTAAAGAATGGCAAACTTGCGAGCGGAAACTTCAACGCTGTAGATTTCACCACTTTCATGCGCTAACAGGTGGTTATAACCAGCCGCGCGGCGAGGAATTAAGCATTGACGGATAGCTTCGCTGGGAGTCTTGGCTGCCAGGATGGCTCGTGAGACTACCAAGCGGGGGATACCGATCCGACTATCATTGGGATAGACTGAATCACAGCATTGGGCAATGCCATAAGCATTGAAGCCGATGTTCGGCAGCAAGGCTCCGTACGTCATGGCCAGGAAGGGCGGGTCATCATCCGGTTCTGCATGGATCAGAAAGACATCCGGCTCATCTTCAGGTATCCAATCTTCATTATGGCCGATCAGAACATGTCCATCAGCTGTATTCGTCTCACTGATAGCCATGCTGGTGCACTTGCTTAGATGCAGGGCATCCATGGTGACTGCTTCAAGCGCATTCACCACGCCAACATCATCAAAATCCACATTAGCCCCCTCAGATAAGCCAAATAACTCATCTACATATTCGGGGTATCTCTCCTGGGCAAACGGCAGGTATTTACGTCCCTGCATGCGGGCACCGTCCCAATCCAGCTCAAGCGTTTCGTAGGTGCAGCGGATCAGATCACGCGTGTTCTCCAGGTGATGACGAATTTGCTCACGAAATGCCTCACCGACCTGCCTGCCGATCTCCTTATGCGTCCCCTTTACTTTAATGATGGGAATGGGATCGGGGTGAATAAAATTGTTGGGAATATTAATCTCTAAATTCATAGGAAAATAAATCCGCTCATAAATAGCTGCTATTTAATTACACGTCGACACGAGCAGCAGATATACTGTCTTTGATCCCGGACAATAAGATGGAAATCCCTTATACCCGGCCTGTTTGACGATATATTCGAGAATGTGAAAAGTATAGCATATAAATCCATGATTTTCTCGCATGGCATACGGGCATCACCATCATTAATCAGATACTTATATAACGATATGCTAGTTAACCGGCCTTATCGGAAGCGTCACCTGAATCGCACTATTCACGTACGCCAGGACGAAAGCACAACTTATCGAGCGAAGTGAAAAGTAATTGGGAATGATTACGGAGTGGAAAAATATTGCAAGGCTATGCGTAGACGTGTCTCCACGTCCTGAGGGGTATCGCGTGGGATATACTGCAAGGCTGCCTGAGCTTCAACCAGGCTATATCCAAGGGAGGTGAGAGCTGCCAGTACCTCGGTGTCCACCTCGCTGATTCTTGACAGGGGAGCCAATCCTTCCGTGGATGGCAGGCGGTCCTGCAAATGCAGCACGATCTTTTGGGCAGTCTTATTCCCGATGCCAGGCACTCGGCTAAAAACCTCCGCCTGGTCATTAAACACTGCCCGGCGGATTGTATCTGGTGTCAGGGTTGAGAGGATGCTCATTGCGAGGCGCGGTCCTACGCCATTAACGCTGAGTACCAGGTCAAACACTTCACGGCCCTCTTTGGTTTCAAAACCGCATAAAATCCAGGCGTCCTCCCGGACGATCATACGGGTAAATAAGTAAATATTCTCTCCCGGTTGAAGGCGATCACGCAAGGGCACAGGTACCAGTACATGGAAGCCAACCCCATTGACATCCACAATGATCCCATCGGATTCTTGAGAAATAACATTACCGTGCAAGATGGAAATCATGATCGCCTCCTTAAGTACTAGTTCCGCTTAATCCGCTGACCATCGTGAAGTTATCGCCATCGATAAGATTCGCCCAGCGCTGGTTTCATGGGTTACCAGCTCGCCTGTCGACAAGCTCCCCCGATAGGATTGCATCAATTCCTGGACAGCAAAATGCAGGGATAATGCAGATGCCCGAATGGCATAAGCGGTGATCACCAGGAAAAGTGGCTGGGGCGGGAACAAGGGCTTGATCTGTTGCAACAAGTAGGGCAGCATCTTGAAGAACTCCCACACCTCACCTTTTGGACCTCGGCCAAACTTAGGCGGATCCATGATAATGCCATCATAATGCACACCCCTGCGGGCCTCGCGTTGGACGAACTTCACTGCATCATCAATGATCCAACGAATTGGTTTATCTTGCAAGCCTGATAGCAGCTGATTTTCACGGGCGTACGAAATGGCCTTCTTAGAAGCATCCAGGTGGGTGACATGCGCTCCTGCCTGGGCGGCAGCCAGTGTAGCCAGACCGGTATAACCAAATAAGTTTAAAACATTGACCGATGACTTGGATGCAGTGATGGTCTTACTAAGCCAATCCCAATGCGTGGCTTGCTCGGGAAATACACCCAGGTGACGTGAATTGCTGGTACGGGCGATGAACTTTAGCTCGCGGTAGTGCATCTCCCACTGGAGATCAATCTTCTTTGTAAAATGCCAATTCCCACCGCTCTCGTCACTGGTGGGCTGGAATACAGCCACTGCTTTTTCCCATTCTTTCTGCTGTAAGGCAGGATTCCAGACCGCTTGATGCTCGGGGCGGATAAAGCGGTACGATCCATATCGCTCAAGCTTTAAGCCGTCACCACTATCTAATAGCTCATAATCCTTCCACGAGGTGGAAGTGAACAATTCGATCATTGGCGACTTGCTCGGATAATCAGTTTTCATCAACGACTCTGATCATAAAGCCTGAGGATTTTTTGGCTGTGAATGTGGCAGATGGCAACAGCCAGGGCATCCGCTGCATCATCAGGTTGGGGTATTGATTCCAGGCATAATAATGCCCTGACCATTTGCTGAACTTGAGATTTTTCAGCTGCCCCATAACCTGCCACCGCCTGCTTCACTTCCAGTGGAGTGTATTCACCAATAGGCAGATTCTGCTCTGCCATAGCCAGCAGGGCCACACCACGCGCCTCACCGACATGGATGGCAGTCCGTACATTCCGCTCAAAAAAAAGCTTCTCCACCGCACCTGTGATGGGGTGGTGGAGAAGGATGAGATTTTTAATTTTATGGTAAAGCTGGACCAAACGCTCAGCCTGTGATTCGTCAGACTTTGTGCGGATCACTCCATAATCAACAACCGTGAGGCTACCATCCTGCTCTTCATTGATCAGTCCATATCCGGTGATCGCCGTACCAGGATCAATCCCTAAGGTGATCATCCTTACCTTGACTGCTAATCTTGCTCAAGCCTTGCAATCGCCTCATCGGTGATGGTCAGGTTTGAGAACACCTCCTGGACATCATCCAGCTCTTCAAGCACTTCGATCGTACGCATGACCTGAACGGTAGCATCGGGTGCCAGTTCAATCTCATTCTTGGGAATCATGCGTAACCCGGCTTCCTCTGGCGTTATGCTGGCAGCATGCAAGCTATCGGAGATCGCCTTAAAGGAATCTACCGGACCAATGATCTCGATGGAATCCTTATCAAAAATGACGTCATCCGCACCGGCTTCTACGGCTAGCTCGAAGACCTTGTTTTGATCGACACCTTGTGCAGGAAAGGAGAAATAAGCAGATTTGTTGAACTGCCAGCCTACCGAGCCAGCTTCAGCCATGCTCCCGCCATTGCGAGTGAGGGCATGGCGAATCTCAGCTACGGCACGGTTCCGATTATCGGTCACCACGTTAATCATCAAAGCCACACCGTGATTGGCATATCCCTCGTAATATACCTGCTCGAGCTCTCCACCTTCTTTGCTTTCACCGGTACCCCGCTTGATTGCCCGCTCGATATTATCCTTGGGCATATTCTGCGCCCGGGCACGGTCGATGGCAAGTTCTAAGCCTACGTTGGTTGAGGGATCACCACCACCTTCACGAGCCGCCATGGCGATTTCACGCGCTAAGCGAGTAAAGATTTGACCACGTTTAGCGTCGGCGGCACCTTTCTTTCGCCGAATCGTAGCCCAATGCGAATGTCCTGACATAGATGAACTCCTACGAGAATGCTATTAAAAGAAAAGGGTTACTCTTTGAGAACGGAAATTATACCATGCCTACTCTTTGCCGCGGATGTACGCTTCCGTCATCTCACGGGCGATGTCATCTTTGAACTGCTTGGGTGGGGTTTTCATAAAATAGGAAGAAGGGCCGATGAGCGGACCAGCAATGTTCCGGTCGAGAGCGAGCTTGGCGCAACGGACAGCGTCTATGACCACACCTGCTGAATTGGGTGAATCCCAAACTTCTAATTTAACTTCCAGGTTCAATGGCACATTCCCGAATGTCGTGCCTTCCATCCTTACATAACACCACTTACGGTCAGACAGCCAGGGGACATAATCACTCGGACCGACGTGAACATCGGTCTCGGGCAGCGTGTAAGGGAGCATGCTGGTCACCGCGCCAGTCTTTGAAATTTTCTTGGATTCCAGCCGTTCACGCTCGAGCATATTGAGGAAATCAGTGTTACCACCAAAATTTAACTGGTAGGTACGGTCCAGTTTTACACCCCGGTCGACAAACAGGCTGGTGAGCACCCGGTGAAGGATGGTAGCACCCACCTGACTCTTGATGTCATCGCCAATGATGGGCAAATTACGCTCCTGAAAACGCTTAGACCAATATTCCGAGCTGGAGATAAAGACCGGGATGGCATTCACAAACGCACAACCGGCTTCCAGGATCTGCTCAACATACCATTTCGTTGCCATTTCCGAACCGACTGGCAGGTAGTTGATAACAACATCGGTTTTGGTGTCTTTCAGGATGTTGATGATATCGGCAGTCGGCCCAGGGGCTTTCTTGACAACCTGTGACAGATATTTCCCCAACCCATCATGGGTCATCCCTCGAGCGACGGGCACATTCAGCTTGGGTACCTCAATGAATTTATAGGTATTATTTGGAAAGGCGTAGATGGCTTCGGATAAATCCTTGCCAACCTTGGTATCCACCACATCAAATGCGGCGGAGAACTCGATATCTCGTATGTGATACCCGCCCAGGTTGACATGCATGATACCGGGGATCTTCTCATCTTTCTTAGCATTCTGATAGAAAGATACCCCCTGAACCAGCGAAGAGGCACAATTACCGACACCGATAATGGCTACACGAACTTTTTTATCACCGTTACTCACAGAAATCCTCCTGGTTTAAAAAAAAATTAACCGGTAGATGATATCATTTGATACCTAAAACTGTCCATAGTAAATGAACTGAATCAGGCAGTATGCAGGATCAGCCATTGTCCTTGCCAAAGCATCCAGGCTAGATTATAATCCCACCCGTTCGGGGCGTAGCGCAGTCCGGCTAGCGCGCACGGTTCGGGTCCGTGAGGTCCCGAGTTCAAATCTCGGCGCCCCGACCAGCTTGCTGACCGCGAAATCTCCTTCAGGTTTGAAAGGAGATTTCTATTTAAGCTCATTTTGCATAATGAGTGAACATCACTGATTGTTGGGAATGGATATTTAGAATAAAATTGGTGGATACCTATCCGTAATTGGTTTATGGAGGGGATTGCTTCCCCTGATTAACCAAATTTTGTAACCATACACACAGCGGACAGGCAAAAGGAACTTATCGAAATACCAGAAATGGCCATCTTACATAGCCCTCAATACTCCTCTGACCAAACCAGGATCATCAAGCTTCCAATTGGCTCAAAAACCTTCCTTGAAGGACCTGCGGGAGTCGGGAAAACCACGATTGGCGTGGAGCGTATGCTGCACCTGATGGATACAGGTGTTTCAGGCAACACGATCCTGGTACTGGTCCCGCAACGCACCCTGGGAACTCCTTATATCCAGGCAATGAATTTACCAGGGGTAGTGGCGGGGGGAATGGTGAGCGTCCTGACCCACAGCGGTCTTGCTCAGAGGATGGTGGATCTGTTCTGGCCGCTTGTGGCGGGACCAGCTGGCTTCGCAAGACCCGAAGAGCAGCCGGTCTTTTTGACCCTGGAGACCGCGCAATATTACATGGCCCACCTTGTCCGCCCCCTTCTTGGCCAGGGTTACTTTGCTTCTCTTACAATGGATCGCAACCGGTTGTACAGCCAGATCATTGACAACCTGAATAAAGCCGCAGTTGTCGGCTTTCCATGCCAAGAAATTGGTGATCGATTAAAGACAGCATGGTCGGGTGAGCCAGGTCAGTCCAAAGTGTATGAAGAAGCCCAAGCCTGCGCTGCCCTCTTCAGGGGTTACTGCTTGCAGAACAATCTACTGGATTTCTCCTTGCAGATCGAGCTATTTTGGCAGCATCTGTGGAAATCGGAGCTATGCCAGCAATTTCTCATTCGTTCGTTCCGCCACCTTATCGTTGACAATATCGAAGAAGATGTGCCCATTACCCATGACCTGCTGGCCGATTGGATTCCCCAAGCAGAGTCAAGCCTGGTGATTTACGATAGCCAGGCTGGTTACCGGCGCTTCCTGGGGGCAGATCCAGTTAGTGCATATCATATAAAAGAACTCTGTGACCAAAATTTTTCTTTAACGACGTCATTCGTTCCATCCCAGGAAATCCAATCCCTGTCTGTGTATTTGCGCGGTGCACTTGCACGGAATCCTGCTCCGAAACCAAAAATTGACCCCCGCCCGGCGATTGTGCATGAGACCCATACATATTATCCGCAAATGTTGGATTGGATTGCTGCGCAGATCAGCCAGTTGATTGATGATGAGGGCATTGCTCCTCAGAATATCGCTGTCCTGGCGCCATTTCTCTCCGATTCACTGCGGTTCTCGATCGTCAACCGACTGGCCAACAGGGGCATCCCGGTAAAAACACACCGACCTTCACGCAGCCTGCGTGAGGAACCTGCCACATTTTGCCTGGTGACCTTTGCAGTATTAGCCCATCCTGCCTGGGGTATCATCCCCACCAAATTTGATGTTGCGCACAGCCTGATGCAAGCCATCGCCGGGATGGACCTGATCCGGGCGAAGCTCCTGACGGATATCGTATTCCGAATCCGTGCAGGCATCCCGACGCTCTCACCCTTCGAACAGATCATCCCGACCACCCAAGAGCGTATCTCCTATGTCTTGGGAGAAAAGTATGAAAGGCTGAGGCTATGGCTAGCTGAATACCAGCAGGCCAGCCCCGGTGAGCTGGATCATTTTATCAGCCGGCTTTTTGGAGAGATATTATCCCAAGCAGGGTATGGCTTCCACACCGACTATGATAAAGGCCAGGTGGCAGCAAACCTGGTCGATTCGATCCGGAAATTCCGGCGCGTGGTGGGCAATACCCTGCTCGAAACAGGCGTGGATATGGGTAAGGAATATATCCAGATGTTGAACGATGGAGTGATTGCTGCCCAATACATGCCTGCCTGGAAGGCGCAGACCGAGCAGGCTGTGTTTATTGCACCTGCGTATACATTTTTAACAAATAATTACCCGGTCGATGTCCAATTCTGGCTGGATATCGGCAACCGCAGCTGGTCTGAGCGGCTATACCAGCCTCTCACCCACCCCTATGTGCTGAGCAGAAACTGGCCCGGTGATAAAACCTGGACGGATTCAGAAGAAGTAGAAACCGGGGAGCAGGTGTTGAGCTCCCTGGTGTACGGGTTGTTGAATCGCTGCCGTAAACGTATCTACCTGGGGTTGAGCGAGTACAACGAACAGGGCTACGAGCAGCGCGGGCCACTGCTCCAGGCTTTCCACCACATCCTGCAAGGACTGGCCGAGGGTTGATCGAAGAATGATGTTCAAACTTCGCCCCAAGCAGGAAGATATATTAAAGTACACCCATGGCAAGATGGGGATTTCTGCTGTACCCGGCAGTGGAAAGACCTGGACATTGTCCTTTCTAGCTGCAGATTTGCTTAAACGCGGTATTCTCTTGGATGACCAGGAAATCCTGGTGGTCACCCTTGTCAATTCAGCAGTGGACAATTTCTACAACCGGATCAGCTCGTTTATCGAAAAGCGAGGGTTGATCCCCAATATCGGCTACCGAGTTCGGACGTTGCATGGTTTGGCACACGATATCGTTCGAGAACGTCCGGAACTGCTCGGGTTGGATTCGAATTTTCAGATCCTCGATGAAAGGGAATCGGACAACATCAGGGATGGTGTGGCTCAGGCATGGCTAACGAGCCACCCAAGCGAATTGGATGCATTCCTCGACCCCAAGCTTGAAGAGAATAAAAAAGACTGGGTGGTACGAGAAAAACTTCCAGACCTGGTGAATGATGTCGCTCGTAGTTTTATTCGGTATGCCAAAGATCACCAATTTACACCAGAACACTTGCGCGAGCACATAAAACATTTGCCTGCCTCCCTTCCCCTTGCCGCGATGGGCGTGGAAATGTACGAAAATTATCAAAATGCGCTCATTTATCGCGGGGCGGTTGATTTTGATGACCTGATCCGCCTGGCTCTCACAGCCCTGGAATGGGATGCATCGCTGCTGGAACGCCTGCGCCACCGCTGGCCATATATCCTGGAAGATGAAGCCCAAGACAGCAGCTTGCTACAGGAGAAGATCCTCAACCTGCTGGCGGGAGAAACTGGCAATTGGGTGCGCGTGGGTGACCCGAACCAGGCGATTTACGAGACGTTTACCACTGCCAGCCCGGAGTATTTACGCGATTTTCTCCGGCGACCAGGCGTTCAGCAGAAGGAATTGCCCAATTCAGGGCGCTCAACGCCTGGAATCATCAGGTTGGCCAATGGGTTGGTGCAGTGGACGAACGGGGAACATCCAAACACAGCCGTACAGGATGCTCTGCAGGCTTCGCCTCTGATCGAACCTACTCCCATCGATGACCCCCAGCCCAATCCGCCAGATGAGCTAACCTGCATCCATATCTCAACAAAGAAATATAAGCCATCTGAAGAGATCCAGGCCGTGGCAGATAGCCTTGAACGGTGGTTGCCTGACCACCCGGAAGCGACGGTGGCAGTTCTGGTACCGCGCAACCTGAGGGCTTTCGATCTGGTTGACGAGCTACGCCATAGGCACATCCCTTACTATGACGATCTGCTGCGTAGCTCGAGCAGCACACGTTTTTCAGCTGGAAGCCTGGGAAACATCCTGCAGTACCTGGCAGATCCCGGCTCATCCAGCAAGTTAGCCAAGGTGTACCGGGTCTGGAAGCGCGATAGCCGCCAAAATGAAGATGAAAATGCGCAGGTCGAAAAACAAGCCGAGTTGCTCCACAAAATCAGCCATGTTGAAGATTATTTGTGGCCGACAAGCGGATTAGACTGGCTGGAGGATTCCGGGTTGGAGGAACGGGCACCTGAAAGCTACACGCAATTCACGCAGTTCCGTTTCTTGGTGCGACGCTGGCAGGAAGCCGTGCTGCTGCCTATCGATCAGATCGTTCTGATGCTGGCCCAGGACCTATTGACCGATGCGGGCGAGCTGGCTGTGGCGTATAAGCTTTCAGAGCTGCTTGCCCGCGCTCAAGATGCCCATCCAGACTGGCGATTGCACCAGCTCTCTGATGAGCTGGCCATGATCGCGAAAAATGAGCGCAGATTTATTGGCTTCAGTGAAAGTGATTCAGGGTTCGAGCCAGATAAACACAAGGGGAAGGTGATCATCTCCACAATGCATAAAGCCAAAGGGCTGGAGTGGGACAGGGTGTATTTGATGTCGGTGAATAACTACGATTTCCCTTCCGGCCAGGGGGGTGATCCATATATTTCAGAAAAATATTTCATCAGGGATTCCTTGAATATCGAAGCGGAAGCCCTTGCCCAGCTGAATGTATTGGTGTCAAGTGACGAATACCATTGGTACCAGGAAGGAAAAGCGACATTCGCGGCACGGAATGACTACGCACGCGAGCGGCTACGCTTACTTTATGTTGGCGTCACGCGTGCCAAGAAGGAGCTGATCATCACCTGGAATGATGGGCGGCGCGGAGAAGCCCGGCCAGCCATACCACTCGTAGCGCTAGCTGCGTTCCAGGAACGCTCAGGAGAAAACCAACATGAGCCTACCTAGGGGATTTATCTTCAGCCAAAGCAGCCTGCAGGATTACGTGGATTGCCAACGACGCTTCCAGCTGCGTTACCTCCTGCATCAAAAATGGCCAGCGGTGGAAGCTGAGCCATATCTAGAAAATGAGCGCAGGATCGACCAGGGATCGAAATTCCACCAGATTGTCCACCAGCATCTGGTGGGTGTGCCAGAGAACGAGATAAAGATCTCAATCGCGAATGATGAAGTGCTCGAAGCCTGGTGGAATAACTACTTGCATTCAATTCGTGATGGAGTGCTTGCATCTATTCAGCTAGATAACAATCCGCATTTCGAAGAGCTCACTCTGTCCGCCCCGGTGGGTGATTTCCGCGTTTTGGCTAAATATGACCTGCTATTGTGCCAAACTGATGGAAAATGGCTCATCTTTGACTGGAAGACCTCTGAAAACCACCCAAAACGAAAATGGCTGGCAAACCGCCTGCAGACTCATATCTACCCCTATATATTGAGCAAGGCAGGTGCATGCTTAGGCGGTGGGGAGGCAATTGATCCTGACCTGGTTGAAATGATCTACTGGTTCACCAATTTCCCGGAACAGCCGGAACGTTTCTCCTACAATCAGGCCAGCTATAACGATGATCTACGGACGATAAGCAGTCTGATTGCAGCGATCGATCAAAAAACTGAAGCCATCTTCCCGCTGACTCCCGATACCAGGCGTTGCCTGTACTGCACCTACCGCTCTTTGTGTAATCGGGGAGTGGAAGCTGGAGATATCCACCATCTCGAGGAATGGCTGGAACCGGATGCACCCGATGAATTACGCATCGATTTCGACCAGATCGGAGAAATCGAGTTTTAATGGGTATGCTGAGAACCTGGCTTGAACCTCATGAAGTAAGCGTGCCCGAAAGTTACTGGCGGGTAATCGGTGGCAACCGGCTGGTCAGCCAGGTTCTATATTCCCGCGGTCTGGTCGAAGTCAATACTGCCAAGGCGTTCTTATCGCCCGAAGAATACCAACCCGCGGCTCCGATCGAGCTTCCCAATCTCGACCAGGCAGTAAGGATCATCCAGGAAGCCATACATAACAACAAGCGTATTGGCATCTGGGGCGATTTCGATGTGGATGGGCAGACCTCGACGACCGTATTGGTTACCGCCCTGAAAGCACTGGGTGGAAACGTGATCTATCATATTCCAGTCCGGGCGGAAGAATCCCACGGCATCAGCCTGCCGGGATTGAAGAAATTCCTGAAGCATGGCTTGGATCTGATCATTACTTGCGACACAGGCATTTCTGCGCATGAAGCGATCGATTATGCCGTAGGGAAGCAGGTGTCAGTGGTGATCACTGACCACCATGACATTCAGGAAAGCCTGCCAAACGCCAGTGCGATTATTAACCCCAAGATGTTGCCACCTAGTCATCCTTTGAGCACCCTCCCGGGTGTGGGCGTGGCCTATAAGCTGCTGGAAGGATTATGGCACCACGAAGGAAAAGGCCTTCCACCTGCAGATCACCTGGACCTTGTGGCGTTGGGTATCATCGCTGACCTGGCATTATTAAAAGGCGATACGCGTTACCTGGCCCAAATTGGACTAGAGAGTTTGCGGCACACCAAACGGCCAGGATTGCAATCCATTTTTGAACTGACCGAGCTCACCCAGGCGAACATCACTGAAGAGCATGTTGGGTTTATCCTGGCACCCCGCATGAACGCTCTGGGAAGGCTGGATGATGCCAATAGCATGGTCGAGCTGCTGATGACTCAGGATAAGGGCCGGGCTGCGGTATTGGCCCTCGAGCTGGAGCGATTGAATGCCCAACGTAAACTGCTTACTGACCAGGTGTATGAAGCTGCCCAGGCTCAATTGTCAGCCGAGCCGAGGCTTTTAGATACACCGGTTCTGGTGTTATCCCATCCAAGCTGGCCAGCAGGGGTGATCGGGATCGTGGCTGCGCGCCTGGTGGAGCAGTATCATCGGCCGGTAATCATGCTATCCGCCCCGGTAGGTGAGATGGCGCGTGGCTCAGCCAGGTCTATCGAAGGGATCAATATCACCCAAGCTATCGCGGCTAACCAGAGGTTACTGCAAGGTTTTGGTGGTCACCCGATGGCAGCCGGATTATCCATCGACCCAGCCCTAATTCCTGAATTTCGCCAGGCTATCTCTACCACTATCCAGGGGCTGGGCATCGAAGTTCAAAAGGAAAAAGACCTGCAGATCGATGGTTACCTTAATTTATCGGAATTATCCCTGGGATTGGTGGAGGATTTTGAGCGCCTGGCACCCTTTGGAGCAGGAAATTCACCATTGGTATTCGCTACCCGCAATTTGAGCCTGACCGGTTATGCCGCAGTGGGTCGAAACGCTGATCACCTTCAGCTCACGGTTGAGGACGAATTAGGTTATAGCATGCGGTCCATCTGGTGGCACGGTGCAGGACTCCCCCTCCCAGAAACGAGATTCGACCTAGCATATGCAGTCCGAGCTAGTACATACAAGGGTCAACGTGATGTACAGATCGAATGGGTTGATTACCGTGTTCAAGAAGCCGAGGCGATATCGTTACAAGGTAAGAAACGACCCATAGAAGTGGTCGATATGAGGGATGAAGCTGATCCGATGTCGAAGCTGAACATACTGAGCAAGAATCAGGTGCTAAGTGTATGGGGAGAAGCAGGAGCCAGGTTGCAGGTGACATGCTTCGATAGATTTTCCATCCCAGGGGCTGAGAACCTGGTCATTTGGACCATTCCTCCTGGACCATCAGAAATCAGAGCCGTGCTTGATAAAGTTAAACCAACCAGGGTGTACTTGTTCGCGATTAATCCAGGGATGGATGAGCCGGATGAATTCCTGAAACGTTTGGTTGGGCTGATAAAATACCGTATCAAAAATTCTCTGGGGAGAGTCAATGTTATGGAATTAGCGGCTACAATGGCGCAGACTCCGCTGACCATTCGGGCAGGTCTTGACTGGCTAATTGAGCGGGGTATGATCGTTGTCGAGTCAAAAAAAGGGGAGGAGATCTGCCTGTCTGAAGGCACAAACAAGCCCAACGAAGGATTCGATCTGCAGGAAACCCCACTGGACGCACGGTTAAAGGAAAGCAAAGCATTTCGTAGCTATTACCTCAAGGCGGATAAGGATCGCCTGATAATATCCACGGAATAAACTTAAATAATCAAAGGAAGTAGTTAGGCAAACATCCTTGCCTACTTTGGATTGTTTCATTAAAATCATGCCTATGGTCAAACCCATCTCAAGAAAAGATTTCCTCAAGCTGGGTGTCCTGGCACTCACCTCCCTGGCTGCCAACTCCTTCCCGCCATCCGCAGATGATGCCTCCCGTCCAACTGGTGAGTTTGGGCGCATCACCAAGGATACAGTGAGTGTGTTCAAAGAGCCGACCTGGCCAAAGGGTGAGACGCTTGATTATCTTCACCGCGATACACTGGTAAATCTCTATTACTCGCTGACCCCGGAAGATGGACCTCCCTACAACCCAAACTGGTATCGGATTTGGGAAGGGTATATCCATAGCGCTTATGTTCAGAAGGTGAAATACCGCAACAACCAACCCGTTGATAGCTTACCGGAAAGTGGCCAGCTGTGTGAGGTGACCGTGCCTTACACACAAATTTACCAACGCAGCTTGAGTGAAGGATGGCGACCCCGTAGCCGGCTATATTATCAATCGACCCATTGGGGTGTGGGGGTGGATGAGGGACCGGATGGGAAGCTTTGGTACCGGCTTTATGACGAGTTGCGGGAGGACGAGTACCACGTGCCTGCCGAGCATATGCGAATCATCCCCGACAGCGAGCTTACCCCGATCTCACCTGAGGTCCCAGCCTCTAAAAAACGCATTGAAGTATCAATCCAGGGTCAGAGCCTGGCTGCCTATGAAGGTGATAAGCTGGTATTTTCAACCCGGATCTCATCCGGGCTGAATCAGCAACCAGATCCGGAAGGAATCCCCTGGGATACTCCACGCGGGTATTACAATATCCAATCCAAGATGCCCTCCAAGCACATGGGTGACGGTGACCTGGCCAGTGATGGAAGTGACTTACCGGGGGTGCCTTGGACGCAGTTTTTCCTGATCCCACCCGGGAACGCCTTCCATGGGACGTACTGGCACGACAATTTCGGCTTGCAAATGAGCCATGGGTGCGTGAATATGCGCACCGACGAAGCCAAGTGGCTGTTCCGCTGGACCACGCCGGTATTCAAGACACCGATCGAAAATCATCGCCAATGGGAGCAAAGGGGGATGGGGACCAGGGTGATCATCACCTGATCATCGCTGTCAGATAGAATAATACGGGTTGAATAAAAGCTGAGAAGGGCAGAACAACAGGCAAGGAAAATGAAACGGAAATATGTGATATTTCTCATCCTAGGATTATTACTTATCGCAATAACTGTATGGCAAATACCCACAGCTCAAAAGGGACTGGAAGTAATAAAACTACCGGATACCAACCCTCCCGTCACGATCATCGCGCCGTCAAATACCGCACCTGCTTCAAGACCGACGGTGCTGATCGCCCACGGATTTGCCGGGTCTTCAGTGCTTATGCGAGGCTTCGCCCTCACCCTGGCTCAAGCCGGTTACACCACGGTATCATGGGATTTTAAAGGGCACGGCGAAAATCCCACACCGCTTAGCCTCTCAAATGAATCTTCCGGTTTACTTGAGGATTCTGAAGCAGCACTTGCTCAGGCGGTAGCAGCTGAGGCAGCCAACCCAGATCAGGTGGCTATCCTCGGGCATTCCATGGGTAGCGGAGTGGCGCTGGAGTACGGCATCGTCCACCCGGATACCAACGCGACGATCGCCATCTCACCGGTCAGGCAGACAGTCACGCCTGAATTACCGCGCAACCTGCTATTGATGGCGGGTAGCCGAGAACAGCAATTCGTAGCTAATGCTAAAAAGCTACTCGAGACGGCGGGAGGAGAAAACAACAATTACTCGGCTGGTTCAGCCCGCAAGCTGGTAATTATCCCCAATGTCGAACACATCTCGATCCTGTTTTCACCGCTTGCCCACACAGCTGCACGTGCATGGCTGGATGCGACCTATGGCGCACAGGCCGGAGCGATCAATTATACCGACCGACGCATCCTGTGGTTCGGGATGGGCATTATCGGGTTCATCCTAGTGTCGAACGCAGTGGTGAATACCATCCAACCCACGAGCAATGAAAGCCTCGGGGTGAAACCCAGATGGCTCAGACTGGTGGCCCTGCTCGCAGGTAGCCTTGTAAGTTCTCTGCTCCTGTGGCTGGCCAGCCTGGGTGGGCTACAGATCTCTCAGCTGCTCGGGTTAGTGGTAGGTGGCTTTCTTATTGCCTGGTTTGGAACAGCCGGAGTGATCAACCTGCTGATTCTACGGCCGAAGTTTAGCTGGCCAAAGGGTAAGGAGATTACCAAGGGGTTGGTGGTCTTTGCGGCTTTATGGCTTGGCGTCGGATTGATTGGGAATTATGTGTGGCTGCCCTGGTTGCTCATTCCACAGCGGTTAATCCTATGGATCCCTGCTTTCATTGTATTATTGCCCTGGTTCTACGCAGTCGGTGAAGCTTCGAGACCTGCCAGACCAGCTGGGCAGCTCGGTTGGTGGCTATACCAGGTGATCGTTGTTCTGGCTGGTTTATTCCTGGCGTTGACACTTTACCCAGGGCTTGGGTTTATATTTATCATCCTGCCCCTGATCCCGGTGATCCTGGGATTGCATATGCTAGCCATATCCGCCAAGCATGGCAGCTGGGCGTTCGCCATACCGGGTGCGATGTTTACTGCCTGGCTACTGCTGGCTGTTTTTCCACTTCAATAATGACTGGAATGATTTATGAATGACCAACAAGTGATCTTCTCACTGAGCCGGGTTGGCAAGTTGTACCCACCCAACAAACAGGTGCTGCGCGATATATCCTTGGGTTTCTATTATGGGGCAAAGATCGGCGTACTTGGATTGAATGGAGCCGGAAAAAGCACACTGCTCAAGATCATCGCTGGGGTTGATCAGGAGTATATCGGCGACCTGGCATTTTCAAGGGGATATTCAGTGGGGATGCTGGAACAAGAACCACAGCTAGACGCCCAGAAGACCGTACGGCAAGTAGTGGAAGAGGCTGTCCAGCCAATCATTGCCATGCTGCAGAATTACGAGGCCATCAACGATAAATTCAGTGAGCCAGACGCTGATTTTGAGGCTCTGATCACCCAGCAGACCGCCGTCCAGGAGAAGTTGGATAAGTTGGATGCCTGGACACTGGATAACCGTCTGGAGATCGCCATGGACGCCCTGCGCTGCCCACCTGAAGACATGCCTGTCGCGGTCATCTCGGGAGGGGAGCGCCGCCGGGTAGCTTTGTGCCGATTGCTACTCACCGAACCCGATATCCTGTTACTCGACGAACCCACCAACCACCTGGATGCTGAATCGGTTGCCTGGCTCGAGCAGCATTTGAAGCAATACAAGGGGACCGTGATCGCCGTGACCCATGATCGGTACTTCCTGGATAATGTTGCCGAGTGGATCCTGGAGCTCGACCGGGGTTTCGGGATCCCGTGGCGGGGGAATTACTCCTCCTGGTTGGAACAGAAAAAGGACCGCCTGGAACACGAAGAGAAAAGCGAGAGCAAGCGGCAGAAGACCCTGGAACGCGAGTTGGAGTGGATCCACATGTCACCAAAAGCCCGCCAGGCAAAAGGCAAAGCTCGGGTAACAGCCTATGAAAACCTGCTGAGCCAGGAATACGAGCAACGTCGGGAGAACCTGGAAATTTACATACCACCCGGGCCAAGGCTTGGTAACCGGGTCATCGAGCTTACTGGCGTTTCCAAGGGGTACGGGGACAAACTCCTGCTCGACAATGTGAACCTGAGCATTCCACCGGGTAGCATTGTCGGCGTAATCGGTCCTAACGGAGCAGGAAAGACCACGCTGCTCAAGCTTATCACCGGGAGTGAAACAGCCGACGACGGGAAAATCAGCGTGGGTGAAACTGTCCAACTGGCCTATGTTGATCAGGCACGCGATATCCTGGACAACGAAAAGACTGTGTGGGAAGAGATATCCAACGGGGAAGAATCCCTGACGCTGGGAAACCGCAAGATGAACTCACGCGCTTATGTAGCAAGCTTCAACTTCCACGGGACCGACCAGCAAAAGAAGGTAGGCAACCTTTCAGGTGGTGAACGTAACCGTGTGCACCTGGCTAAGATGCTCACCCAAGGTGCTAACGTAATCCTGCTCGATGAGCCGACCAATGATCTGGATGTGAACACCCTGCGGGCGTTGGAGGAAGCCATCGAGAACTTTGCCGGTTGCGCCATCATCGTCAGCCACGACCGTTGGTTCCTGGACCGGGTCGCTACCCACATACTGGCATTTGAGGGCGAAAGCCAGGTCTTCTGGTTCGACGGTAATTACACCGATTACGATGTGGACCACAAGCGACGTTATGGGATTGCCACCGATATCCCCCACCGCATCCAATATAAGAGACTCAGCCGATAATCTATAAGGAAGTATTATGAGCGATCAAACTGAACAAACAACGAGCGGGACAACCAATCCCATCTCATTCAAAGCGGAGACACGGCAGCTCCTGGATATCCTGATCCATTCACTGTATACCGAACGGGAGATATTCCTGCGAGAGCTCATTTCAAACGCCTCAGATGCCCTAACACGCATGAATTATGTGATGCTTACCAACCGGGATGTGCTTGACCCGGATGCGGAACTATGCATCAGAATCAGCGCCGACCCGAACAACAACATCCTGACCATCAGCGACAGTGGAGTGGGGATGACAGCCGAAGAACTGGTCGAGAACCTGGGTACAATCGCCCATTCAGGTGCCAAGGCATTTATGATGGCAGCCCAGGAAGGGGCAAAGAATCTATCAGATATTATCGGCCAATTTGGGGTAGGTTTTTACTCAGCTTTCATGGTGGCAGAATGGATCAAGGTGACCTCCCGCTCTTACCAAGCAGAAACAAGTGCGGCATCCTGGTACTGCACCGGTAACGACACTTTTACTGTTGAACCAGCCCAAAAGATTGACCGAGGCACAAGGGTTGAGATCAAGCTCAAAGAGGATGCCAAGGAATTTACCCAGGAAAGCCAATTACGGGAAGTGATCCGCAAGCACTCTGACTTTATATCCTTCCCAATATATCTGGGAGAGAATAAAGAGCAGGTAAATAAACAAACTGCACTATGGCGCCAGCAACCGCGCAAGGTGGAGATAAAAGATTACGAGGAGTTTTATCACCAGCTGACCCTGGATTTTTCACCCCCTCTCACCCATCTCCACTTGTCGGTGGATGCCCCAGTGCAGATGTATGCCATCTTGTATGTTCCGGCCAAAGGCGAACGCAGCTTGTTTTCCATCCGCAAGGAAGATGGGCTCAAGCTCTACTCGTGCAATGTCTTGATCCAGGAGTACTGCAAGGAAGTACTCCCTGAGTATTACCGTTTTATCCAGGGCGTGGTGGACAGCGAAGATCTGCCTTTGAGTGTCTCGCGCGAAACCATCCAAGCCAACCGGATAATGGTTAATTTAAAATCGCTGATCACTTCCAAGGTCACTGGTGCACTGGAAAAAATGGCGAAGGAAAAGCCGGAAACATATATGAAATTTTGGGAAGAGTACGGTCGCTACATCAAGGAAGGTGTGGCGATTGAACAGACTGAACCTGACACCCTCTATCCATTGTTACGCTTCCATACATCTTCTGTTTTAGACAAGTGGTCCTCATTGGATAAATATATTGAGCGGATGAAAGCAGAGCAGAAGGAAATCTATTACATTTTGGGAGATGATGATCGGTCGGTGATCTACAGCCCGCACCTGGATATCATCAAAAAGCACAGCCTGGAAGTGCTTTTACTTACCGATCCGATCGATCCATTTATGTTAGTTCGGCTGACCAAGTATAAGGACCACCCGCTAGTAAACGTCTCATCACCTGACATCAAGCTGCCTCCCCTGGAAAAAGAGCAAGAAGACCAGGAAGCTCCTTCACTAAATCCCGACGACTGGCTTCAGCTGGTCGATCGCTTTAAACAATGCCTGGGAGAAAAAGTATCCGATGTGCGCATGACAGACCGGTTATCCAATTCACCGGCGCGACTGGTTGACCCAGAAGGAGCACCAAATCAGGAGATGCAACGCGTGTATCGGTTATTAAAAGAGGATATAGAAATCCCCAAGAAGGTGCTCGAGCTGAATCCACGCCATCCCATCCTGGTCAACTTAAATGCGATGCCAGCGGAAGATGATCTAAGCCAGATGATCATCGAGCAAGTCTTTGAGGATGCCCTACTGATCGAAGGATTGCACCCCGACCCAGCGGGGATGATTGAGCGTATCCAGAAAATCATCCAAGCAGCGATTAAATAAATACCAGGCAAGCGTTCGCTTGCCTGGATATCATATGCTTATTACAGCCAGCCCTTAGTGACTTCTTGGCAGCAACGCACAAAATCCAGCACGGTAGGGACATTGCGCATGATGAGGGTCATGCTGCCTCTCACACTTAACATCCTGGTCATTAAAGCTTGCATAACCCCCACCTCACCTGAAAGTATTTTGATGATATTGCTATAAGGCGCTTTTAAAACTAGGGCTGGATTGATGGTGGAGGTCTGTTCTTCGATAGTTGCAGCGCGACATTTGCCATGCCAGAGATCAAAATTGAGCCATGTGGTATCTTTATAAGAACCATCAGGCTCCAGGATAATACGCATGTCACCTTCCCAATTCTTTGCTACCTGGGCATAATGCTCATCGGTATTCAGCTTATCCATGAGGGCTTGCATCCATATTACGGAAGGGAAGGTCTCCATATTCTCTATTCCTATTTACATATGTTTGGGTGTGCGCTGGGGGGGACTTGAACCCCCACGCCTTGCGGCACATGGCCCTCAACCATGCCTGTCTGCCAATTCCAGCACCAGCGCAAAAGGTATTGGTATTATAATCGGCTAATTGTGATTGTCAAGCAAGCCTAGACGACGGAGTGTATCATGCGGATTGTATTGGATGGTATGGGAAGTGATAGCTGCCCCGAGCCAGAGATGCTTGCTGCTATTGAAGCGCAGCGCTTGTTCAAGGATGAATTGATCCTGGTTGGGCCTGCTGATGTACTGCAGCCTCGCCTACAATCCCTGGGCGCTCCTAAGGGGGCAATCCATCTGGTGGATGCCCAAGAAACCATCTCCATGGCTGATAAAGGCATGGCATTAGCATTAAAAGCCAAGCGTCGAAATTCGAAGACCTCCATGGCTGTTGGCATGGATCTGATTAAGACGGGTGAAGCCGATGCTTTCGTCACTGCGGGTAATACCGGTGGTGCGATGACTACAGCTTACTTCCGGTTGGACACTATCCCAGGCGTCGAACGCCCTGGGCTCACCGCTACTTTCCCAGTGAAAAATGGATTCTGCATCGTATTGGACATCGGAGCGAACCCCGATTGCAAGCCGGAACACCTGGTGCATTTTGCAATCATGGGCAGTGTCTACGCCAACAAAGCGCGGGGGATTGCCAACCCACGGGTTGCCATTCTTTCAAATGGTGAAGAAGCTGGCAAAGGCAATGAGCTGGTCAGAGCTGCCTTTCCATTGCTCGAAAACTGTGGGGTGAATTTCATCGGGAATGTCGAAGGCAAAGAGCTGTTCGCCGGTGAAGCGGATGTGGTGGTCACAGATGGTTTCACTGGAAATGTATTGTTGAAGTCAACGGAGGCCGTGGCAAAGCTGATCATGGATATCATGCGGCAACAGCTTAAGTCCAATATCATCTCCATGATTGGCGGAGCATTGGCCAAGCCGTCGTTGACCAAGATCCGGGCGATGCTTAACCCAGACGAATACGGTGCCGCTCCATTGCTGGGTGTCAATGGCCTGGTATTTATCGGGCATGGCCGTTCGAATGCCCATGCCCTGGTGAGTGCCATCAAGGGTGCCCGGGCGGCTGTCGAAGCTGATTTGCTTGGATCCATCCAATTGGCGATCCAGGAAAATATACAAAAATCATCACAAGAAGGATAGGTAATGAAAGTCCAACGCGCGGTTATTACTGGTATCGGGGCGATCACTCCCTTAGGCTCGACCGTAGAGTTATTTTGGAACGGATTGATCAATGGAAGGTCAGGGGTCCGAAAAATCACCCAATTTGATGCATCTGAGCTTCCCTGCCAGATTGCTGGAGAGATTCCAGATTTTGATCCACTACTTTACCTGGACCGAAAGGAAGCCCGCAGGCTACCTCGTTCAGCCCAGATCGCGGTTTCTTCTGCCATCCAGGCGGTGAACGATGCTGGATTACCTGCCACGATGCCCAATAAAGAGCGAACCGCCGTTGTCTATGGGACCGCCCTGGGCGGGATCGACGTGATGGTAGATGGGATATTCCAGCTACGCTCGGAGGGGCTCAGTCGGGGGAATCCCTTTTCCCTCCCGTTTGCGATCCCAAATCTCTCCACTTTTTTAATTGCCAAACAGTTTCAAGCTCTGGGTCCGAACAGTACCATCGTCACCGCCTGCGCCACCGGGACGCAGACAATCGGTGAAGCTGCTGAGCTGATCTGGAACGGTAAAGCCGATATCGTTATCACCGGTGGGACAGAAGCCCTTATTGAAGATTACTCTATCGCCGGCTTTTGTGCTATGCGGGCCTTACCCACCAGCTTTAACGATACCCCCGAGCTGGCCAGCCGTCCATTCGATGCCAAACGTGAAGGTTTCATTCTGTCTGAAGGATCTGGCTCACTCGTGGTAGAAAGCCTTGACTCGGCTATAGCCCGTGGTGCACATGTGTATGCAGAAATCATCGGTCAAGCCTGCACATCCGACGCGTTTAACATCGCCCAACCGGACCCGGATGCTGCTGGTGCGATCCGGGTGATGCGGTGGGTGCTGGAAAATGCCGGGATAGCACCCACCCAGATCGATTACATTAATGCCCATGGCACATCTACACCGCTCAATGATTTGACCGAAACGAAGGCGATCAAGGAAGTTTTCGGAAGCCATGCCTACTCTATACCCATTAGCTCCACTAAATCAATGATCGGGCATGCCATGGGGGCTTCCGGTGCCCTCGAGGCGATAGCCTGCATCCTGACGATCAATAATGGACTCATCCACCCGACGATCAATTATGCCAACCCCGACCCAGAGTGCGACCTGGATTACGTCCCCAACCAGGCGCGCAAAGCAACAGTTCGCCATGCCCTTTCGAATTCATTCGGTCTGGGTGGTCAAAATGCGAGCCTGGTGATCAAAGGATTCGAAGGATGATTAATACTTCGCGGCAGACGAGGATTTCCCATATATGAAGGTGATTACAAACGAAAAACTGGTAAAGCGATATGCGCGGTTCGGGCAGGTCGGTACGATAGGCGGACTGGTAGTATTGGCGGGTGGCATGTTCATCACATTCCGCAACCCCAATTACGCCTCGCTGGCCTGGCTGGCATTATTGTTGGGTTTCGGTCTCTCACAAATCGGGCTCTACTTTGGAAATCGCTGGGGGAGACATCCCAGACCTGATGAGCTACTTGATCAAGGTTTGAAGGGTTTAAACGACCAATATACCATCTATCATTATTCTACCCCAGCTGGGCATTTACTGGTCGGTCCAACCGGTTTATGGGTCATCATGACATATTTCCAGGCTGGGAAAATTGTATATCAGAAGGATCGCTGGAAGATTATCGGGGGCGGCTTCGTTCAGAAATACATGCGCCTGCTCGGTCAAGAAGGCCTGGGCAGGCCTGACAGAGAATCAGCCGCTGAGGTTGAATCACTCAAGAAGTTTATCAATAAAAAATTGCCGGATTTCGAAATCAGTGAACCAAGTGTCGTGTTGGCGTTCGTTAACCCCAAAGCTGAGCTAGAAGTGGACGGTGCACCCATTCCCACCCTGCTCGTTAAAGAATTAAAAAATACAATCCGCAAATCGGCAAAAGAAAAAGCCCTTCCACCAGAAAAGATCAAACAGATCAACGAGCTATTCCCTTAAAACCAAAACCGGTGCCCAACAAAATGAGCACCGGTTATTTTCTTTATGTCAGCTCTTTAAAAATTGGTCAAGAGCTTCCTTGCTGATGCGGAATGAGCTGCCGATCTTCTTTGCTTTGAGATCGCCCGAATTGATAGCAGCTAATACGTCTTCCTCAGAGACTTTCAGGAAAGTAGCGGCTTCCCCAGGTGTCATCACATCGGGCATCGCTGCTGGGGCTGCCCCAGCTGCTGGAGCTCCACTTGGAGTTGGCCCACCGGGAGGCGTCATCGCACCTGAACCGGTCATTCCTTGCAGGGCGGAGCCCATCACCTGGCCAATGCCTAAACCTGCACCAATACCGGCGGTAAGCCCGGCACCCCCACTGGGGTTTTGGGCAGCATCACGCAATGCATCAGCAGCCTGCAATTGGGTGTAGGTAGCCATGTCGAGCATACCCATGGCGCGCAGCTCCTCTGCTGACTTACTGGAAGGCTTAAGGTTCTCAATATAGAACGTCTTGAGCGTCAGGCCAATTGCTTCGAAGTCTTCCAGCGTCTTGGCGCGTACACCAGCACCAAGCTCCTCGGTCAGTCCGATCATCTTGGGAATGTCGTTCTTCGCCGCGGTTTCACCCAGCAAATCCTGAAGTTTGGATAATAACATTGCCCGTAAACGAGCCTCGATTTCTTCCATCCGGTATGCGCCCTGGGTACCAACCACCTGGGTCACAAACTGCTGGGCATCCTTAACCTGGAAGCTGTAGGTGCCGAATCCCTGCAGCAAGGCGACCCCAAGACCCATCCCTGGATTGCGAACGATGATCGGTTGGGGTGTGCCCCACTTCTGGTCGACAAACTCTTTCATGCTTACAAAATATACTTCCGCTGGGAAAGGTGTGGCTGTGTTAAACAGCGCTGGTCCGATCTTATCAATTAGCAAGGGGATATTGTACGTGGTAATGGTATGCCGTCCAGGGCCAAAGGTATCAAGCGCATTACCATCGCGGAAGAACACCGCTTCCTGAGCTTCACGCACAATCACCTGGCTGCCGATACGGAAATCACCCGGCCCTGTCTCAGGGAAACGGTGCACGATTTCATCCCGCATCTCATTCGGGTATTCGATTACATCAAATATTCTAGCCATCATTTACTCTCCTTTAGAATAAGAACTCAGATTGGTAGATTACTCGACAACTACCACTTCCTGGCGTCGTTCATAGGCTTTGACGCATTCCTTCGAAACTGTTTGAAGATTTCGAATCGCAGCAGGCAGTCCATCCGTTCCGACTGAGGACTGGACGTTGTCGATCGCGTGATTGACCTCCTCGGTCTTATCGAGTAAGGTTGCATCGTAAGCGTAAAGCTTGGCCAGCTCAGGCTCGTTGATCTTCACTGCTTCGAACAGGCTGGAATATCCACGTGGCGCTGTGCGTACCCGGTCTGCAAAAGTTCGTAATCTCAAGGTTGCTTTTTCCAGGTCGTCCGTATACTCAATTTGCCCCTGGTTGATAAATTCGACCTGCAGGTCCGAAATTCGGCTTTCCAGCTCACGAACTCGCCGATAGATCGTATCTCGTATCAGCTTATCAGAATCCCTGCGGTTCTGGCGCTCAACATACCCCTTGAATCCAGGTATCTTGCTGCCAATTTTCTTGAAAATATCCATGCTGTTCGTAATCTTTTGATAAACCTGATCTTCAATATCACTCATTTCTGCCTCCACAAGGGTTGACGCTTATGTTTAATAACAATGATTTTGATTATAGTCTTGGTTGATAATTAACACAACAGATTTTATTAGGTTTACGCAACATGCATCCGCAAGTTGCGATCGGAGGTTTTTTGAATATTCGGGGTTATAATCAGCCCCATGATTCTTCAAAAACAAGGGTACCTGGATTATGCAGCTACAACCCCGGTTGACCCCAGGGTAATGCAGGCTATGCTGCCTTTTTTTAATGAAACATTCGGAAATCCCTCCTCAATCCACCGCTTTGGCCAGGCAGCAGAAGCAAGCCTCGAAAATGCCCGTATGACCATTGCAGCAACCATGAACTGCATGCCGGAAGAGATCATCTTTACTTCGTGTGGGACGGAAAGTGATAACCTGGCATTGAGAGGTTCAGCGTTCTTGGCTCGTAATAACCAAGGAGCCAATCACATCCTGATCAGCCCGGTGGAGCATCATGCAGTCTCGCGAACTGCAGAGCAGCTTGCCAAGTTGCATGGTTTTCAAATTGAATATCTGCCAGTGGATAGCTACGGGAGGACCACAGCTGAAGATGTGGCCTCCTGCCTACGCCCTGATACGGCGGTCGTTTCGGTGATTTTCGCAAATAATGAAATCGGTACGTTGAATCCCATCGCAGAGATCGGCAATTTATGCCGGAGCAGGGGTGTCTTGTTCCATACCGATGCTGTGCAGGCTGCGGGATACTTCCGTCTGGATGTCAACGCATTATCGACTGACCTGATATCGATAGGAGCCCACAAGTTTTATGGCCCGAAAGGCGTAGGGGCATTGTATGTCCGCAAAGGGCTGAATCTTCCACCCGCACAAACGGGTGGAAGCCAGGAATATGGCTACCGGGCAGGCACTCAGAACATCCCATATATTGTTGGAATGGCAGAAGCATTGCTAATTGCTCAAACTGAAAAAGAAGAGCGGATCATTGCCTTAAAACCACTCAGGGATCACCTGATTGGAACCGTCTTGGAAGAGATCCCAGATGTTCAACTCACCGGTCATCCGGATCAACGCCTACCTAATCATGCGAGCTTCATATTTAAGGGTGTGGATGGAAACGCATTATTGATGATGCTGGACCTGGAGGGTTTTGCCTGCTCATCTGGCTCGGCGTGCAAGACGGGTAGCCCTGAGCCATCGGAGGTATTGACCAGTCTGGGATTTACACAAGATTGGTCCTTGGGTTCCCTACGGGTTACGCTTGGCATGTACACCACCTCAGCAGAGATTGAAGCTTTCCTTTCTGTACTACCCGGGGTGATCGATAAACTACGGCAGGTCAGGTGAGCTAATGACCACAAAACCTACAGTGGTAGTGGCCATGAGCGGTGGCGTGGATAGCTCCGTGGCAGCTGCACTGCTGGTCGAGCAGGGTTACCGCGTGATCGGTATGATGCTGCGCTTGTGGAGCGAGCCAGAAGCTGAATCGGCTAATCGTTGTTGTTCACCCGATGCGATGGCCATGGCGCGCAGGATAGCAGCGATCCTGTCCATTCCATTTTATGTCCTGGATGCCAGGGAGTATTTCTTCAAGGAGGTTGTACAACCTTTTATTGATGACTATGCGCATAACCTGACTCCGAATCCATGTATCAACTGCAATCGCCTTATTCGCTGGGAATTCCTCTTCAAGCATGCCCTGTCTGTCGGCGCAGATTTCTTGGCGACCGGCCATTATGCTCGGATTCACCAGCTGCCTGATCAAACCTACCAACTTTTACGTGGCGTCGACCTTAGCAAGGATCAATCCTATGTCCTGCATGTCCTCAGCCAAAACCACTTGCGGCATACCATGTTCCCCTTGGGAGAGATGGTCAAGTCGGAAGTAAGAAGCCTGGCACATCGTTTCAACTTGCCGGTCGCCGAGAAAGCTGACAGCCAGGATCTGTGCTTTCTGGGTGCAGACCGCAATTACCATGCCTTTCTTGCCCGGCATGCCCCCCAATCCTTGAATCCAGGATTGATCGTTGATCTTCAGGGAATAACACTTGGCTACCATCAGGGCCTGCCACTATATACAATTGGGCAGCGAAAAGGCTTGAAAATCGCCAATCCAACACCCCTGTATGTAATCAAAAAAGACGCGATCAAAAATGTCCTGTTCGTTGGCCGAGAAGATGCTTTGGGATGCCGTAGTTTGCGGACAATAAAGACAAATTGGATCAACGGGAACCCTCCTGATGCTCCATTGGAGTGCCAGGTTAAAGTACGTTATAAAGCCCGTGATGCTGCAGGCGTGGTCAATAAGACGGATGCAGACAGCTTTCAAATGGATTTTAATAATCCTATCCGGGATATCACACCCGGTCAGGCTGCTGTGTTATATAATGGAGAGGTCTGCCTTGGTGGTGGGATCATTGTAGACGAGAATAAAAACCAGCTGGTTGAAGAGTGAGAGCATGTCGACACCAACCCTGTTGCTTGGCCTGATTATATCCACCCTGTATGGAGCACTCTTTCACCTGTGGCGGGGAGGAAATGCTGGCCGCCTTCTGTTATATCTATTGCTCTCCTGGGTTGGATTTTGGGTCGGTCAAATCCTGGGGAATTTGATTAATCTATCATTTGATATTATCGGCCAACTGCACATTGGGATGGCCACCGTGGGGAGCCTGATTTTTCTGGGCATCGGTTACTGGCTAAGCCTGGTTCAATCCGAACCAAAGGTCCGCTAATAATAAAAATCCCCTCACCATGGTGAGGGGTATGAAGTTTTTATGGGGGGAAAAATTATTCAGCTAGTTTAATGACGTTCGCCGCCTGCAGACCTTTTGGGCCTTGCTCAATGGTGAATTCCACTTTTTGTCCTTCATTGAGGGTTTTGAATCCCTCAGATTGGATCGCCGAGAAGTGAACAAACACATCTGGGCCATCCTGGCGTTCAATGAAACCATAACCCTTGCTTGCATTGAACCATTTAACAGTACCTGTCACCCGCTCACTCATCTTTTCTACTCCTTACGTTGTATATATTATTTCTTCGGCTTCAGTGTGCCAGGAGCATCACGCAGGAAGCTTAATAAAACATCCGGTCTGAACTGCACTTACTGTTCAGACCGGCTCCTTATGAACTCCAGAAAGAACACATGTGCCACATGAACTTTCTGCAGTTTATCAGGCATGTTGTTTTTCGTCAAGGTTCTAACCTTGTACTCATCTTTGATAATACCAATTAAAATTCCCCACGGCAGGCGTTTGAAGGTACAATTGATAGCTAAAATAATCATAAAAAGGGAATATGATATGGCACAAATCGACTCTTTTCTTGCAGCTCGCTTGTTTCTTTCACCTCAATTGACTGATGACCGAATCTTCTTTATCAGCAACCTGAGTGGTCATATGAGTTTATATGTTATGGATTATGGCGGGAGTGTCCCTGAACCTTTGTTACCTCCGGGGATTGCCTTGCAGAACCCACATCTGATCGGCGGCGGTTCGTATTTTGTCTTTCCAAAAATTGGGAAGATCCTGGTTATGCTGGATAAAGATGGGGATGAGAATTATCAACCTATGGTCCTCCCTCTTGAAGGTGGCTATCCAGAACCGGTGCTTAATAACTTCTTTTCCAATTACCGTGTTCACCTGGGACATTGTGACCCAAAGGAACAAATCTGTTATTTCACAGCTGAATCACGCGCGGAAGCGATGAACGAATCTTACCGTTGGCATTTAGAAACAGGTGAATTGGTAAAAATTGCTCAAAGTCGCTGGGGTGCTTACGTCAGGGTCCACAACAAGGACCATTCAAAACTCATTTTAGTGGATGGTTATTCCGCCGGAGATGAAGTGATTTTCCTGTGGGAGAAGGATGGGGAAAAACCGGAAGTAATCCGCGGTGTCCCGATGGATCAACGAAAACCAGATCAGGTTGTACCCCTAGAAGCCCTGGATCCGATCCACTTTGTGAGGGGTGAGCGTGGATTGTTACTTTCCAGCGCCATCTTCGAAGATACCTTTAGCCTGGGATACCTCAGCTTTAAGCATCCTGAGGAAGTCAAGCCTGTTACCTTGAAAGGTGTCAAACACCATGG
This sequence comes from Anaerolineales bacterium, assembly GCA_003105035.1. Lineage (NCBI taxonomy): Bacteria > Bacillati > Chloroflexota > Anaerolineae > Anaerolineales > Anaerolineales bacterium. The sequence goes on from PQAL01000024.1 coordinate 147,801, forward strand.
GAAAGGTGAATTGGTCAATTGCGATTTTATCAAGGGGAAGACTTATCTCCTTCATTACAATATCGACGGGACATCCTGGCTTTATGAAGGTAAATTCAATGAGGATGATCTGGTGATGAAGCTGGAGCACATCCTCGTGGGGAAAGGTGAAATTGCTAATGGTGTTTTGGAATCCGTCAGCTATGACAAAGGTAGCGATCGATATGTCCTCAGCCACTCCACCGCCACTTCACCAACCCAGATATTCACGGTGGAAGGGAAGAAGAGGGACAGCTATGTGCTCCATACCAGGGAAAAAGTTCTAGGAATTTCTGAAAAGCTGCTTTCACCGGGCGAAGATGCTTCATTTACATCTTATGACGGTCTGCGCATCTCTGCCAGGCTTTACTTGCCAGCGGAAAAACTTCTTATCAAGCCACCCTATCCCCTGGTCTATTACGTCCACGGCGGGCCTCAGAGCCAGGAACGCCCTGATTTTGCCTGGTTCTCGATGCCGCTGATCCAATTCCTTACTTTGAACGGGTTTGCGGTGTTCGTCCCGAACGTGCGTGGCAGCAGCGGATATGGATTGAGTTACATGAAACAGGTGGACCGCGACTGGGGTGGCCTTGACCGATTGGACCATGTGCATGCCATGAAAATCCTCAAAAAGGACGACCGGCTGGATGTTTCACGGGCAGCGGTAGTTGGAAGATCTTATGGAGGCTATATGACCCTCACCATGGCCTCCAGGCATCCAGAGCTGTGGTCGGCTGCTGTGGACATGTTTGGCCCGTACGACTTGCTGACATTCAGTGAGCGATTGCCTGAAACGTGGAAACCCTACTTTAAATTATCACTTGGTGATCCGGTGGATGACCGCAAGTTCCTGGTTGAACGCTCACCCCGCACATACATCGATCAGATTCAATGCCCGCTACTGGTCATCCAGGGCAAGAATGATCCACGCGTGATTGAACAAGAGTCGCACGATCTGGTGGAGCATTTACGAGAAACAGGTAAGCAGGTTGAGTACCTGATGTTCGAAAATGAAGGCCATGACGTGCTAAAGATGGAGAACCGGGTAATCTGCTACAATGCCATCACAGATTTCTTTAAAAAGCACTTGATGAAATGATTGACAATGAAACAAATGCCTGTGCACAGGCTGGCGACATTGCCGAGCTGATCAGCGCCCAAAATAAGCGTTTCATTTTCCGGTTGGTTCAAGATGGGAAATTTGAGACTCACCGGGGCTACCTGAGCCATAATGATCTGATCGGGCAGCAATGGGGCACACGCGTCTTTACCCACATGGGAAGCCCATTCGTGTTGCTACAACCGTCTCTATCTGATATCCTGGTTGAGACCCGGCGTAATACACAGATCATGTACCCGAAGGATATCGGTTTCATCCTGATCTCCATGGATATTGGACCTGGCCGGCATGTACTCGAAGCTGGAACTGGTTCGGGATCGTTCACCACCGCCCTGGCATATGCCGTCGGGCCACAGGGAAAGGTGATCAGCTATGAAGCACGCCCAGAATTCCAGCACCTGGCTCATAAGAATCTTGATCGCCTAGGTCTGGCAGACCGAGTTGAGTTCAAGTTGCGGGATGTGGTTGAGGGGTTTGACGAAACGAATGTCGATGCAGTGTTCCTCGATCTGCCCAACCCGCAGGATTACGTGCTTCAGGCCAAGCAGGCACTCAAACCTGGAGGTCACCTGGGGAGCATCCTGCCCACCACCAATCAGGTATCCACTTTTCTAATCTCCCTCCGACGGGCGAATTTTGCATTCATTGAAGTGTGCGAGATCCTGTTACGCTATTATAAAGCTGTGGCTGACCGGTTACGCCCGACAGACCGAATGGTAGCCCATACCGGTTACCTGATCTTTGCCCGTTCGGTGGTTACTGAAGCAGGTGAACAGGTAGAATCAAATGGCGAAGCCCTATCTGGTGAACAAATAAATATGGATCAGCCAGCAGGCTAGCATCTGACACTAATTTAATGGACGCACTAACGGAAGAATTTATCTCATCCAGGCTGGCAGAATCGTATGGAGCCTCGGGAGAAGATTCCTGTTACAAATATTTCCTCTCATCGAATCCCCGACCTGCAGCCGTATTGATCCCCCTGTTTTTTGCTAGCCCAGAAGATAAGCAGGAACATCGCTGGCAGGTCTTGCTCACCCGACGAACTGAAGGGGTAGCAGAACACCAAGGACAGGTAGCATTCCCCGGTGGAAGGGCCGACCCGACTGATCTGACCCCCGAATCAACTGCCTTGCGGGAAGCTTACGAGGAGATCGGCTTGGAACCGACGAGCGTACGGATTTTAGGCAAAATGAAGGAACTACCAACCATTTCCAATTACTGTATCACACCGGTGGTCGGTGTGATCCCCTGGCCATTTGAAATCAGGTTGGAAGAAACTGAAGTCAGCCGGGTGTTTTCTATCCCCTTGGATTGGTTATTTGACCCAACCCACCACGAAACCCGCTATCGAACGATTCCAGAGCCGTTTTCAAAATTATTGAAGATGAAAAGCCATCCGGTGATTTATTTTCAAACCTATCAGGAGGAGCTCCTATGGGGGGTGAGCGCTCAGATCACGGTGGATTTCATTGAAATATTGAGAAATAAAAAAAGGGCGGGTGCTTGAAACACCCGCCCGGGTCATCACGCTTCTTCCTCTTCTTCTTCCTTCTTTCCGTGCTCGATCACCTCAGGTTCTTCACCAACCACCTCTTCAATGGCGGGAGCGACCTCTTCTTCTGCTGCAGCCTGAGCGGTGATAAGGGCTACCATGGTTTCGGCATCGGTGAGGATCTTCACCCCTTCTGGCACCGCCAGGTCATGAACGTAGATGCCATCTCCAATATTAGCCAGCTCGGAGATATCCACAACGATACGTTCGGGCAGATCATTGGGGAGACATTCCACCTCAACCTCATCAAGGCCAGTCACCAACACACCATCAAAATCTTTGATCGCAGGCGAAACACCCACAATTTCCATATAAACTCTGGAGCGTAGTTTTTCTGTCATAGAAACAGCCAGGAAATCGATATGCAACAACGTGCCGGTGATCTTGTTGCGTTGCTTTTCCCTGACCAGGGTGCGATGTTTCTCGCCGTCCACGTCAACCGTTACCAGCGCAGAGGGCGCCAGTCCCATCAAGCTGCGGGAGGTGTCGTGCAGGTCCAGCACGATCGAAATCGGCTGGATGTGGTGACCATAAATAACTGCCGGGAGCTTGCCTTCCCTGCGAATCGCCTTGACCTGTTTGCCCAGGATATCACGGCGATTTGCCTTTAACAATGTTTCTTCCATCTTTACCTTCCTCGAGCGCCTCTCACCTCTCAGTAAGGCTTTTACTGAGGATTACCCTCGCTCTATTGTGAGTTCCGGTGATCACCGGTTTATATGGCACGAGACTCCCTGGCCCTATGATATTTGGATGGTTCCATGAATCTCTGTGCAAAAAAATCGCCTCCACCACGGAGACGGCTCGAAAGCAGGCTGAATTTTACAAGCAATATCCCCATTCGTCAATAGGCGGGGCGAAGTTATAATTCAGGCATGCAGGCTGTAAAGGACTTACCCGATCATTATACAACCCAGGATACACTGGACTTATCCAGCACACGTACTGCCTTGTGGTTAAACCTGGCGGCAATCCCGCTCTTGTTCGTGTTTGGGTGGATATTCAACAAGGTTTTTAATCTGATTATTGCAGATAATTCCGCTCAATTTGATATCTGGCAAACTATCAAATCCTTTTCATTTACCGAATGGATGATCGCCATCCTTGGCCTTGTTGTGATGCTTATATTGCATGAGCTAGTACACGGCATCTTTTTTTGGTTATTCACCCATGAAAGGCCAAAATTCGCCCTGCGGTCGGGATATGCCTTCGCGGCTGCACCTGATTGGTATTTACGGAAATATCCTTATATTGTCGTGGGGTTATCACCCCTGGTGATTATCTCCATATTGTGCAGTATCCTGGTCATCTTCGTTAATTCACAGCTGATTGGTTACTTGCTTTTGATCGCCACTTTCAATGCAGCTGGTGCTCTGGGCGATATGATCGTCGTTGCATGGGTCATCGGCCATAAAAGCCCCGTGTATGTGCGTGACCAGGGCGATAGTTTTTCAGTGTTCAGTACGTATGGCGAATAATCACAGCTCATGAGCCTGCCACAGGAGTTTCCGGTTGATCAGGTTGAAAAGATTCATGCAGTATTGGGTGATCAGCAAGTATATGTCATAAAACAGGACGGACTTGTTGGTTGGACGTCGGTTTATCCAGCCATCCGTTTGGCTGCTGAAAATGTAACAATAGAACCAGGCGATCGTATCTTGCTTTTCGGCTGCCACCAGGGTGCTTTGCCAGCCTACATGTCTTTAAAATACCCTCACAATCCCCTGGCGGTCATTTACCATGACTATAGTGCGCTCGAAGCCAGCAGGAAAACGCTCAAAATTAATAAAATCCCGATCGATTCGATTAGATATATCACCGATGCCGAAATGCCGGAGGTGGAGGATGACAAATTTGATGTTGTGATCATGCTGCTTCCCAAAGGCCGATCCCTGGCACGCAAATGGCTCATCCAGATATATTATGGACTGGCAAGCACTGGGCAACTGTACATTGCAGGAGCGAACCGGGAAGGAATTCAATCGGTGCTGAAGGATGCCAGTGATGTATTTGGTGGAGGACGGGTCCTTGCTTATGGAAAAGGCAATCGCATCTGCCAGTTCAGCGCAGCGAAGCGCAAGGCAGGCTTGCCGGGGTGGGCAAGCAACCCAGGCATATCCCCTGGCAGCTGGGTTGAGTTCACGGTGGAGATACAAGGTAACAGGATAAATATCCACAGCCTGCCGGGCATTTTTTCTTATGATCATCTCGATGAAGGCACTCGAATGCTGCTCAATGCGATCGAGATTCCTCCAGGAGCAAAGGTGCTGGATGCTGGTTGTGGATATGGGGTCATCGGAATCACTGCAGCCATGCTTGGGGCTGGGAAGGTAGACTTGATTGACAACAACCTGCTGGCCGTAGCCGCCAGCCATGAGACAATCCATGTCAACCAGGTTAATAGCTGTACAGCCCTGGCAGGCGACCTACTAGAACCTCTCACCCCGCTTCAATATGACCTGGTGCTTTCCAATCCACCCTTTCACGCTGGTCATGCAGTGGAATATCAGATGGCAAGGTCGATCATCGCCCAATCTTACCTGACGCTGGTGCCAGGTGGGCAGGTGGTGATTGTGGCAAACCGTTTTATCCGCTACGACCGACTGATCAAAGATATCTTTGGAAATTGCACAATATTAATGGAATCCAATAAATTTTATGTCCTTCGTGGATTAAAATTATAAGCACGAATTTTATTGGTATAGGGAGGCGACATGGAAAATCCAACCATCCACACGATCGATCTGAAATTTCGAGGCAGGGCAGGGACCATTGCAGCGTACTTGATTCCGACTGGGTCAGGAGGAATCCTGGTTGAGAGTGGCCCAGGCTCGACCATTCCGGCTCTACTCGAGGGTATCCGATCAAATGGATTTGACATTAGCGATATCCACGATGTGTTTCTCACCCACATTCACCTGGATCACGCCGGAGCAGCAGGTTGGCTAGCCCAGCAGGGATGCCGTATCCATGTTCACGAGAACGGCGCCCCGCACCTGATCAATCCAGAAAAGCTGCTGGCCAGTGCGAGCCGGCTGTATGGCACCATGATGAATCAATTATGGGGAACGATCATCCCGATTGATGAAGCTAAAATCCATATCTTCCACGATGATGAGGTGGTCACGGTTGGAAATATCTCCATCCACGCCCTGGACGTGCCAGGGCATGCCAACCATCACCTAGCGTATCTGATTGGGGAAACCTGCTTCACCGGAGATATTGGAGGTATCCGCTTAAACCCAATCCAATACCTCAGCCTGCCAATGCCACCACCTGACCTGAACCTCGAAAAATGGCGTGAGAGCATACTAAATATCCAGAGACATCACCCCCAGCGTATCGTCCCCACTCATTTCGGGATTTATCCGGACGTCACATGGCATCTGGAGGCTTTGCTTGAGGTACTGGATGATGTTGAAGCCTGGCTAGATGAGAAACTGCCTTATGATCCTCCCATCGAAGCTCTACGCCAGCAATACCTGGAATTTGAATACCAGCGCGCCTCGAAATCCCGTATCGACATGTCAATTGTTGATGCACAGCAGATTGCCAACCCGTTATTCCTGTCAGCAGATGGGATCTTGCGCTACTGGAATAAATACAGAAAATCAGACGCGGTGAATAAACAATAATTCACACTCGTTTACCTGACTCTTCTTGTTTGACAGTCAGGGTGATTCCCCATAGAATATCCCCTGATGTCTCCTGCTGATTCAAAACAAACCTGCTAAACACACTGGAGCGAACATGGACATAATTCATTATTACACGAATGAAGAGATTGCAAACCTGCTGGAGGATTGGTCTTTAAAGTATCCGGATCTTTTCCAGCTGAGTGTGATCGGGAAGAGTTATGAAGATCGCCCGATTTATCTGCTAACCATCACTAACCAGGCAACGGGTAAGGATACCGAAAAGCCAGCCATCTGGATCGATGCCAACCTGCACGCCACGGAGATCACCGGGACGACTACCGCATTGTATATTGCTCACCAGTTGTTGTCAGGTTATGGCAGTGATCCCCAGGTAAGGCGCCAGCTTGACCAGAGCGTATACTACATCGTGCCGCGCGCCAACCCAGACGGTGCGGAATGGGCGTTGGCCCTTAACCCGCGCTATGTACGCTCTGGAGTTCGGCCTTATCCGTGGGAGGAGAAGGATGAAGGTTTATTTGAGCAGGACATCAATGGGGATGGGAAGATCCTGCAGATGAGGCTTCAGGATCCAAACGGAGATTGGAAAATATCAAGCCTCGACCCACGCTTGATGGAAAAACGAGCTCCAGAGGAAACAGGCGGGATATACTACCGGGTTTTCCCCGAAGGTATTTTAAATGATTACGATGGATATACTATAAAATCCGCCCGGCCGCTGGAGGGGCTTGATTTTAACCGCAACTTCCCCTTTGAATGGCGTACAGAGGGCGAGCAATACGGTGCAGGACCCTATCCGACCTCTGAACCGGAGATCCGGGCACTTACGGATTTCGTCACCAGCCACCATAATATCAACCTGGCGATCACTTTTCACACCTATAGCCGGGTTATCCTGCGCCCCTACAGCACCAAAGCAGATGATGATATGAATACCGAAGACCTGTGGGTGTTTAAGAAGATTGGTGAAATTGGCACCAAGATCACTGGATACCGCTGTGTATCCACGTTCCATGATTTCAAGTATCATCCAAAGGAAGTCACCACTGGGGCTTTTGATGACTGGATGTACGACCATCACGGGGTGTTCACCTATACCATCGAGCTATGGGACCTGCCCACAGAGGCCGGAATCAAGGATCGAAAGTGGATGGACTGGTGGCGGGAACACCCCCACGAAGAAGACCTGCAAATCTTGAAGTGGGTGGATGAGCATGCCGCCCCAGACGCTTACCTGCCCTGGCAGCCGTATAATCACCCGCAACTTGGTAAAATTGAGCTGGGTGGCTGGGATAATTTCTACACCTGGCGTAACCCACCGGTGAGTCAGCTTGAACAAGAAGTCAGTAGACATTACCCATTTATCCTCACCCTCGGAGAGCTGCTACCTCACCTCTCCATCCACTCTTTGGAAGTTAAGAAACTCAATGATAATGATTATCACCTCAACCTGGTGGTTGAGAACAGCGGTTTCTTGCCAAGCTATACCAGCCAGCAAGGCAAAGCTCGTAAAGTCTGCCGGCCGGTGAGGGTTGAGCTGGAGCTCCCTGCAGGGGCATCTCTGGCCAATGGGAAGCGATTACAAGATCTGGGTCACCTGGAAGGGCGCAGCAATAAGATGGAGCATGCAGGGCATGCAGCCGAAAGTCCTACCGATAACCGGGCACGCCTTGAATGGGTCATCCATGCTGCGATAGGTACTAAGATCAATCTGAAGGTCATGAGCGAGCGCGCAGGTTCACTGCACCAAGAAATTTCCCTTCCATAAGAATACAGGAGAAATTGCGATGACCACCTCTCTCGTCCAGGAAAAAGTACAGCAGGCAGTGGGGATATTGCAAGAGTATAACATCGACCTTTGGCTGACCTTCATCAGGGAAACCAGCGGTGGGGGTGACCCAGTGCTGCCCCTGATATACGGCCTTGACCTGACGTGGCAAAGTGCGTTGATGATCACCAGATCAGGAGAATGCATCGCCATCGTTGGCCGGCTGGAAGCTGAAGCTGCAAAAAGGACAGGTGCATATAACACCGTTCTACACTACGACCAGTCAATCAAACCGGAGTTATTACGCGTGCTCGAGCAGCTTAACCCACTCCAGGTTGCCATCAATTATTCGACCAACGATGTCCATGCAGATGGACTCTCCTATGGGATGTACCAGCTTCTCTGCGAGTACCTTGACGGAACGCCATTCCGAAATAAACTCATCTCGGCGGAAAAACTACATAGTGCTTTACGGGGCAGGAAAACCCTTCAAGAAATCGAACGCATCCGGTCTGCAATCCGGACAACCTACGCAATTTTCCAAAATACCTTCAACTACCTGAAACCTGGCATGACCGAGATCGAGGTGAGTGACTTCATGCATGCCCAGCTAGACGCCTTTGGGGTGAAGCCAGCCTGGGAACCGATTAACTGCCCAACAGTAAACGCTGGGCCAGATTCAGCGATCGGTCATGTGGGACCTACTGAGCTAAAGATTGCACCTGGGCAGCTTGTACATTTTGATTATGGCGTGTTACAAGATGACTATTGCTCGGATATTCAGCGGGTAGTCTATTTCCGCTGTCCAGGGGAGACCACCGCACCCCCGGAAGTCCAGCGTGGCTTCGATACTGTTCGGCAAGCCATTGAGAAGTCCTTGATAGCGATGAAACCCGGTGTGACGGGGAAGGCCATTGATCAGATTGCACGAAAAACCATCACCGATGCTGGATACCCCGAATATCCGTATGCCACTGGTCACCAGGTTGGCCGGGTGGTGCATGATGGAGCGGGAATCCTTGGACCAGAATGGGAACGTTATGGAAACACCCCCAATTACCTGCTGGAAGCCGAGCAGGTATACACCCTTGAGCCTGGCTTAGCAGTCCCTGGGTATGGTTATCTCGGGCTCGAAGAAGATATCGTGGTCACCAGGAATGGCGCGGAGTATCTGGGTGACCCACAGAAAGAGCTGATATTAAAATAGGCGAAACCGAGATCAAAGCCCTATAGCAATGATACTGCTTGGGCTATTCTCTGGCGGAATTCAGGGCGATTAAACTTCTTCCACAGTTCGGGGAAGGAACGGGTCAGGCGGTAACGTTCTGCGTGCAAATACGCCAGGTAGATGACGATCGGTTCAGGATTAATCCGCTCAACGATCGGAACCTGTTGTTGGTTCTCATCCAATTTTTTAAGGAAAGCTCTGACCAATCCGCAGGCGACATCGGCATCATGCAATTCACCAAGATGATCTTGCATTCGTTTTAACTCATCAATACTTTTTGATATATCATCACCTAGAATTTCTTTAAAATATTCCAGGGTGTAGCGGAATTTCTTACAATCAATACGCAAAGCGTGGAGCTGAATAATTGAAGCTGTCGGTAGCAAGCTCTCGTATGCCCTCACCGCGGCGTACCGGCTGTAGACTAAAACCGGTACCATATCGCGAAGGTAAGGACTTTTCCCATCACTTGAAACGATGTGATAATTATCCTGCTCTGCCGATTGCAGAAACAAGTTGAAGTTGATCTTGAAGTGGTGGTATTCATCGCTCTGCAAGTGCTTGGTCAGTCTGAGCCTTTGGTGAGATATCGTTTGTTGCCATCCGTTAAGCAAAGGCTCCAAGCCCAAAGCTAGGTTTTCTTTCAATTTTTTCTGGTAAGAAACAGCATTTCCGAGGATCACATCCATATCGCGCACCCGGCCAAGCACTTGGCCGGCTATGCGCAACCCTTTCAGGTGGCGTCTCAACAATTTCGCATCATAGGCAGGGCCGAAAACGTCAAAAGCCGAACGCATGCGCCGCGTGGCTACACGCATGTCGTGTAATTCTTCGATATCCTCACCCAGAAGCGTACCTGCTTCATGACCGAGCATCTCCGCAAAATAAAAGGACCAAACTTTCCTGCCCGCTTCTGACAAAGTATCTTCCAGGGTAATGCCGATTTGCTGGCGAGGCTGCGGATATGGGACCTCTTCAACACCTTTAGGCGCGGTTTCATCTGCTTCAGCCACCATCGAATCAGTCAGCGTTTTATCGGTGACAATATGTACATCTTCTTGCTCACCCTCGTCATTGATAACTGGTATGGAAGGTATATCAAAAATCGCCATCCTTTTGGCGATAAACTGGCGCTTCCAAAAACGCGCCCTGCCTGTGGAAACCCCTGATGCTCTGGAGGCCTGGAGGGTTGGTTTACCCTCCGCATAAGCCAGGATCAAAGCAGCCCTGTGCCTAAGCAGTTCCGGAGCTTTCGCAGCAATGTCGTGTAACTGTGTTCTTTCTTCATCCTTGAGTGTGATTATGTGATCAGTCTCCATGGAGTAGCCCTATTTCCCATTTCTTGGAACATCTGCAACTTTGGTGAAACAGCGAACTTCTGCATCCACCATGATATGGACCAGTTCTTCAAAAGATGTCTGGGTGGACCAACCCAATTTTTCTTGAGCTTTTGCGGGATTTCCGACCAACAGCTCCACCTCGGCTGGACGCATATACCTGGGATCTTGAACGATATATTCCTCGTAATCTAAACCAAGGTAGCTAAATGCCAGCTCGGCAAACTGACGTACCGAATGGGTATGACCGGTAGCCAGTACGAAATCCTCAGGATGATCTTGTTGAAGCATCAGCCACATGCCACGCACATAATCAGGAGCGAAGCCCCAATCGCGTTGTGCATCGAGGTTGCCAAGGCGCAATTCATGTTCCAAATGATGCTTGATACGAGCGGCTGTTCGGGCGATCTTGCGGGTCACAAACTCATGACCCCGCCTGGGGCTTTCATGGTTGAAACAAATCCCCGAGCAGGCAAACAGGTTATAGCTTTCCCTATAGTTCACCGTGATCCAATGGCCATATAGTTTAGCGACTCCATATGGGCTACGTGGATAGAAAGGTGTACGCTCTGATTGGGGAGATTCATGCACCTTGCCAAACATTTCACTCGTGCTCGCCTGGTAAAAACGGATGTCCTGATCTACCAGCCTGATAGCATCCAGCACCCGCGTTACCCCAAGAGCTGTTACTTCACCGGTGAAAACCGGTTGTACCCAGGACGTCTGCACGAACGATTGAGCTGCCAGGTTATAGACTTCATTGGGTCGATAAGCTTTAATGATATCGATGATCGATATCTGATCCATCAGGTCACCAGAGACGATTGTGATCTTATCCTGGATGTGCTCAATACGCTCGAAGTTGATCGTACTCGAGCGGCGCACCATACCAATGACTGTGTAGCCTTTCTCGATCAGAAATTCCGCCAGGTACGATCCATCCTGGCCGGTGATCCCGGTGATCAATGCTGTCTTATTTGCCATGCCTCGCTCCCTTCTTTGGCTCAAGCTTTTCAGGGTTACCTCATTTATTTCTTAAAACAGGATATCCAGAATCGCGTGATGCTACATTGAGGAATCCAAAGAAACAATTACTTATAGCTAATTGTATAGGAAAAATGCATTTCCGTAATATGATAAGGGACACAAAACTCGTGGCTTCTCAAGAACCTTCGGGATTCGACAAAGCTGTCGATAAGTCCATGCCATTTTTCACCACCCGTAAAGGGACCCCTAAGAGCCGTACGCTTTCGACCAACTCAGCTGAGTCATTACTGCCCCCAAAGGTACCGGCATCCAGGATGACCATGATTGGTTTTAACCCACGCTGTAACAGGAAATCAACGATCAGCGCTTCATTCGACGAGGTTGACGAGGTGATTAACACCACGGTACTACCGCGTACCATGTGTTTAACCTGGGTTTCAATCAGGGTATGTAACGGAAGCTCACCTGCAGCCCGAGTAAGCGCCAAGGCTTCGAGGATCTTCCCAAGCTGACGGCCCCCCCGATCAGGTGAAATCAAGGTCAGGTGCTGACCAGCACATACGAAGCCCACTGCCCTACCCCTCCTTAAATAGTCTCGCACCAGTGAGGCAGCAGTTGAGACCCCATACTCCTCCGTGGAAGCAGGCAAGGGGATTTTCGATCCATGGGACCAAAAATCTCGCAGGTTCACCCCAGGCTCTGACTGAGGTAAAGAAGCTTGTATTTTCGCGGCAGCGTCCAAAAAGATCCAGACGTCAGCCAGAGGGTCAAGCTCGAATTCTTTGACGACGAGACGACCCCGCCGTGCAGTGCTCAACCAGTGTATGCGGTTGAGTGGGTCACCGGTGAAGTATTCACGCACACCCGCTGCATTAGGGGTAACCTGATGAGTACGCCTGCGCAAGGCTTCCCCTCCAGGCAGCAATCCAGGTGGGTTGGGAAAGCCGCGCACATCGACCATCATGGGATACACCAACAAGGCATCCTTTTCAGCAATAGCGCGCTCTACCGGGAACAATCCGAAAATGTCGCCCGAGGCAATTACCGTGGGGCCGAGAGGAAATACTCCCCGTCGGACGAGGCGGACGCGTGCCACATATGACCGGGCTTGCTTTCCGCGAAGTATGGTGATCACGCGCGAGCCATCCGATCCCGGAAGGGGTGATTGATCGCGGACCTCCAGCCACAGGCGAGGAAAGCGGTTAAGATTCTGGATCTCAAAGCGTTCCTCAAATATTTGTCCAACCTGGGCACGCATTGTTCGGCTCGACCGATTGAAGCTCAAGGCGCGAACAGCCATTATGGACCAAAGCCAGGAACCAAAGAACAACACCGCCCAAAAGGCTGATAAACGATAATAAAGCTTACCCCCTGTGGCAAGACCCGCGGTGACACTGAGAGCTAATAAGGCTAAGACAACTTTTTGACCAGTGGTCATGCTTGTGAATAGGCTTTCGGATCTCCCCCAGGCACAGGGACTGTGTTCAGGATTTCATCCAAAACCTGCTCACTGCTCAAGTCACGCAACCTGGCAGCCGGTCCCAGGATCACCCGGTGGGAAAGAGCTGGTTTGACCAGGGTTTTGATATCGTCTGGTAGGACAAAATCGCGCCCCTGCATGGCTGCCAGCGCTTGGGAGGTGCGGAACAATGCCAGGCTGCCACGCGGGCTGGCACCGAGGTAGACATCGCCATGTTGGCGGGTTTGGCGGGTTAGCTCCACGATGTAACGCTTGACAGCCGGAGAAACAAACACGGATTTAATCGCTTCCTGGGCAGAAAGCAGCTCTTCAGCAGGAGCAACTTGCTGGAGGTCAGTCACCGGGTGGTGATATTGCTGGCGCTCAAGGATATTTATCTCATCATTGATGTCCGGGTAACCCAATCGTAATCTTAGTAAAAACCGGTCCAGCTGAGCTTCTGGAAGTGGGAAGGTGCCTTCATATTCGATGGGATTCTGGGTCGCCAGCACCATAAAAGGTTTTGGCAGGGGATGGGTGACGCCATCCACTGTGATTTGTTGTTCTTCCATCGCCTCAAGCAAGGCTGCCTGGGTCTTGGGCGTGGCTCGATTGATCTCATCGGACAGCACGATCTGAGCCATAATTGGACCAGGCCGAAACTCGAATTGCGTACTCACCTGGTTATAGATTGACACGCCGGTAACATCGCTTGGCAGCATATCCGGGGTAAATTGAATCCGGCTAAAGGCACAACCTAATGATTTAGCCAGGCTGCGTGCCAGGACCGTCTTCCCTACCCCAGGGACATCCTCGATCAATAAATGCCCCTGGCATAGAAGACTGATGATAGCCAGCTCAACTGGCCGGCGCTTGCCAATGATTACTTTTTCGACATTTGCAACAATTTTCTCGGTAAAACTCTGGATATCTGTCATGAACTGCTCCCATGTACAGGTAAATACCAACTTTACATTAATTTTTTAAATATTATCACAGTTTACTCTTTGGGTATCATTACATCTACTCAGCGATGATATGACAGGTTCATACAGAATAGTGCAAATTTAGAATTATGCTAAAATTTCAGGCGGAGGCAGAGCAGAAATGACCACAAAAATCATCCTTAACCCTTATGCCGGGCGCTGGAAAGGCCGCGAAAAACGCCCTGATGTCGAAAGTACAATGAAGTCGGCGGGTATCGAATACGATCTGGTTGTGACTGATGCCCCAAACCACGGCACCGACCTGGCTTACCAGGCGGTTAAGGCGGGATACTCTCCAATCGTGTCTGCCGGCGGTGATGGAAGCGTCAGCGAAGTGATGAATGGAATCGTGGCAGCTGCCCAGGAGCTGGGTGTGACTCCCCCGCCTCTTGGGGTCCTTCCCCTGGGTTCTGCCAACGACCTGATGGTCAACCTTGGCTTGCCGATCAACATTCCAGAAGCAGTCAAAGTGATTGCTGCGGGGCAAACCCGCCGTATCGACCTGGGGGCAGTCACTGCCTGGGACATTCAAGGGAAAAATCCTAAAAAAAGATACTTCGATAACAACAGCGCAATCGGCCTGGAGCCCTGCATTACGTTGGTCCAGCAACGAATCTCCTGGCTGCGTGGGTCACTCCGCTACGTGGTGGCAACCCTGCTGGGTGTGCTGCAGAATCCCCAGTGGAAGATGCACATTGAGTGGGAAGGTGGATCCTATGATGGTCCTGCCACCCTGGTTACGGCGGGAAATAACCCGCTCACAGGGGGCGTTTTTTACATGGCTCCACACGCTGATCCTTTCGATGGTAAGTTGAGCTGTGTTTTCGGCTCAATTCCGTCCAGGTTGAAGATTCTCCAGGTGTTACCCAGAACGATGAAAGCTGGCCCGGGCAACTATGTGGAGCACCCAGCCATCAAGGAGATCAACGTCAGCTGGCTAAAAATCCATACTGATAAGCCCACCCCCTTGCATGCTGATGGTGAAATCCAATTCGAGCAAACCCAGGACATCGAATACCAAGTTCTGCCAGACTATTTGCCAATACTGATGCATGGAGATGCAAAAGCCTCCGAATAACATCACTAAGCTGCCATTAGCCAGGCGAGTCCTGGCGGCTATTTTACGTTCTTTCTTCAATCTCCTCTATCATCAAATGGCCTGGACGTATGACTGGGTGGCAGCGATCGTCTCTGTAGGGTCATGGAAAACCTGGGTTGAAGAAATCGCAAATTACGTAGAAGGCCCTCGAGCGCTCGAGATCGGGCATGGTCCTGGCTACCTCCAATATTTATTAATAAAGAAAGGTATTACCACTTTCGGCGTGGATGAAAGTGCCGAGATGAGCCGAATTGCACGCAAGCGGCTGTTCAGCCTTGGCTTAAACCTGAATCTGACGCGCGGAGATGCACTCAACCTGCCATTTGCTGAACAGAGCTTTAACCAGGTCGTGTTGACTTTCCCATCCGAATTTATCCTCAACCCAGAGGCACTTCAAGAAATTCACCGCGTGCTCGTGGATGCGGGCATAACCGTTATTCTACCCCTGGGGTGGGTCACCGGCCATAAACCAGCTGAGAGATTGGCAGCCTGGATAAACCACCTTACCAATGAAGCACCTGAATGGAACGAGAAAGCCCTGGATCCATGGAAGGGAGGTGGATTTGACATCAGCTGGGAGATGGTAGACTTTAACGCTTCAAAGATCCTGGTCATTAAAATGGTCAAATTATGATCTGCATAGCAGGAAAGGTATGCAGAGGGGTATGGATTGTTGTAAAATGTAAGCTATGGAAATTAAACTGGCTGTTGCAAAAATCAACAAGTATGCCACTTCTGAGAGCGGTGATTCAGTCGAAGTGGTCGAACGGCCAAATGGGGGCATTTCGGTCGTCATGGCCGATGGACAGAGTTCAGGCAAGGGTGCCAAGCAAGTATCATCGCTGGTGGTGAGGAAGGTTATTTTCCTGCTGTCGGAAGGGGTTCGCGATGGGGCCGCCGCCAGGGCTGCCTCTGATTACCTCTTCACCGAACGTAAGGGGAAAGTCTCCGCAACGCTCAACATCGTCTCCATCGACCTGCAGACTGTCACGATGGTGATCACCAGGAATAATCCATTGCCGGTTTTCATTGCGTCAAATGAAGAAATCTGTGCATTCGATGATGAATGCAATCCAATCGGAATTTATCGCGATACTCGTCCCTTGATCAATGAATTGCCGCTTGAACCCGGGTTGACGGTGGTCCTGTTTACCGACGGGTTGATCTATGCTGGGTCACGCAGTGGTGAAAGTCTGAATATCAAGGAGTTTTTAGAATCGCACATTGAGGAACAACCCAACCCACAGGAGTTGGCTGACCAGCTGCTGTCTGATGCGATGCAGCTCGACCGTGGCCGACCAGTGGATGACATCTCCGTGGTGGTCATCCAGGTCACCGGCCAGCATGTGGACGGGGTGCGACGCATGACCGTCCAGCTTCCCTTGCAAACCTGAATAACTGCCTAAGCGGGGTAATTCACCTTGTCGGACCACCGTAGACGAACTAAACTTCGCAAGCTGAGAGCCATGTGGCGAGATGTGTGGCTCCTGCTGAGTGAGTTTGGTACGCCGCTGCTTATCTTCGTGATCGCCATCTTCATCGGAGGCTTTGCGTATTATTTATTAGCGGCGGAAGCAGAAGAACCGTTGGAGAATTTCCTGGAAGCATTATATGTCGTCTTATCGATGACTTTTTTTCAGAACGCGGGAGAGTTCCCACATACCTGGTACCTGGGCATCTTTTATTTCATCATGCCCGTGCTTGGGCTTATTCTACTGGCACAAGGGATCACCGAGTTTAGCGTCATGTTATTCAACCGGCGGGCGCGTGGAAAGGAATGGGAGATTGCCGTGGCATCAACCTATAGCAACCATATAATCCTGGTCGGCCTGGGGCACCTGGGGTACCGTATTGCAGAAGAATTGATCAACATGGAACAGGATATCGTGGTGATTGAATCCAACCCGAAGGCAGACCTTACGGCAACGGTGAAGAAGATGGGCATCCCAGTCATCCAGGATGATGCCAGCCATGAGCTGACCCTGGAAGCTGCCGGAGTACAACATGCTCGGTCGATCATCCTGTGCATCCAAAATGACAGCCTTAACTTGAAAGTTGCCTTGAAAGCCCGGAGAATGAATCCCAACATTCAGGTCATCCTGCGAATATTTGATGATGATTTTGCCCAGGGATTACAGGAACAATTCGGCTTTTCAGCTTTCAGCGCCACCGGTATGGCAGCACCTGCCTTTGCTGCAGCTGCGTCCGGGGTCGATATGACCAGGCCAATCACCGTAGAAGGACAGTCTATGAGCCTGGCGCATATCAAAATCGACCCTGCGTCGGTGATCAACCATAAGACCATCAGTGAAGTTGAGCAGGAATACAAGCTCAACATTGTTTTTATTCGTAGAGACAGCACCTCCGATTTTCACCCACCTGCTGACTATCGTCTGGCAGCCAATGACGAGCTGGCAATTTTGGGTGGCTTGAATGAGATCAGAAGCCTGGCAAGCGCTAGCCGTCCATTAAGTTGAAAGCCGGGCAAAATGATAATTGGCGTGGTTGGTCCTTGTGGAGCTGGAAAGTCTTCACTCGTTTCAGGATTGGGAATCGAAGGATATCTGGTCAGGCATATCGCCCAGGAGCATTCATACGTCCCCGATATGTGGAAAAGGCTGACCAATCCCGATATCCTGATCTACCTGGATGTGTCATATGAGAACACCATCCTGAGGCGGAAACTTGATTGGACCTATGAAGAATATGCGGAGCAGCTGCGCCGGTTGCTACATGCCCGCCAGCATGCAGATATTTTCATTGATACCAACCCCTTGACCGTTGAAGAAGTGAAGGCTACCGCCCTCTCCATTATCAGTTTGAATTCCAAATAGACATTCCAATCGATAGGGGGTATAATTCTGGGTTGCCAGTCGATTATGGTACAGATCCAGCATTCGGCTGGCGTTTGTGTGTATCATGGAGGATATATTCACCTGATGAACCGCTCTTACCGTTTACTGATTCCCATTATCCTGATCTTAATTCTTGCGATCTTCATTGACCTTCCAAAAAGCCCGGGTATTCACATCGGTTCCTATAATCGAGACTTCAGCACCCATCTCGGGTTGGACCTGGTTGGTGGACTTCAAGCATTGCTGGAAGCCGACGTGCCTCCCACGACATCTGTAGACCCGAAGGACATGGCCGTGGCAGAGAAGATCGTTGAAAACCGGGTGAATGCCCTCGGAGTCTCGGAGCCAGTTGTGCAACAAGCCGGCTCCAAGCGCATCGTGATTGAGCTTCCCGGAGAAACCGACCCCGAAAAAGCTCTGGCTGTGATCAAACAGACCGGCTTATTAGAATTTGTGGATATGACTTCTCTGACCAACCAAGAAGCTTTCGCCCTCGTCCACACCAAGATCAACACTGACTGGGTGCCCGGAGTGAGCCAGCCCACCCAATCCATCACTTCCACGGTCACCACACCTGCCAGTACGCCCGAGCTCACGATCACTCCATCAGCTACAGCTACCTCCACTATCACCTCCACGATTCCAGCGGTTTTGGGGCCAACTTTTCACACGATCATGACCGGTGCAGACCTTAAAAATGTGGGCGTTCAAACCACCCAGGGGGGCGGGTACGTTGTTGCATTTGAATTAAACTCCGAAGGCTCGCAGATATTCAAAGATTTCACCAGCGCTCATGTCGGGCAGATCCTGGGGATTACGCTGGACAAGGAGGTAATCTCAGCTCCTTCTGTCAATACTCCCATTACAGGAGGTAAAGGGGTGATCGAAGGGAAGTTCACAGCCGATGAAGCTAACACCCTGGCATTACAACTCAAATATGGCTCGCTGCCAATCCCACTGAAAGTGATTACCAGTGAATCGGTTGGGCCAACGCTTGGGCAGGATTCGCTAAATAAAAGCCTGGTTGCTGGTGTTATCGGGCTGACTGTGGTGGTATTGTTCATGGCACTCTATTACCGCCTACCGGGGATTGTGGCTGATCTGGCATTGCTGTGTTATGCAACCATAACCTTTGCTCTTTTCCGACTTATCCCCGTTACGCTAACGCTGCCGGGTATTGCCGGTTTTATTTTGAGTGTTGGCGTAGCAGTGGATGCAAATGTGCTGATCTTTGAGCGTCTAAAAGAGGAATTACGGGCTGGCAAGTCACTCAGCCATGCCATTGACCTGGGCTGGAAAAATGCCTGGCCTTCCATCCGCGATTCGAACTTTTCAACCCTGATCACTTGCGGGATTTTGTTCTGGTTTGGGAACACCTTCGGGGCAAGCATTGTGAAAGGCTTTTCGTTGACCCTGGCGATCGGTGTGCTGGTGAGCATGTTCACTGCCATCGTGGTAACCCGCACCTTCCTGCACGTGGTACTGGATCGGATCAATTTCACCAGGCATGCCTCCTGGTTTGGTCTTTAGGAGCCTGCGATGATTGACATTGTAAAACGACGTTATCTCTATTTTGGCATCTCCTTGCTGGTCATCATCCCTGGCATGCTTGCCCTGGCAGTGTGGGGCTTGCCATTGGCGATCGATTTCAAAGGGGGAAGTTTGTTGGATATCAGCTTTGATTCGGGGACGGTACCGCCCCCTGCACAGGTGACAACTCTGTATGCGGAAAATGGCTTCAGGGATTCGATCGTGCAGACCTCGGGTCAGGACGGCATGATCATCCGCTCAACGGATATGACTGATGCACAGCGGAACCAGCTGGTAACGCTGATGGAAGCGCAGTTTAACAGCACCATCACTGTAAACCGTTTTGAATCCGTAGGACCATCGGTTGGGCAGGAAGTTGCGAAACGTGCAGCAGGTGCGGTAGGGCTAGCTGCGCTTGGCATTCTCCTTTACATTACCCTGGCATTCCGGGGTGTTTCGAACGCTTATCGCTTTGGGGTGGCAGCCATCATTGCTATGCTACACGATGTGCTCGTTGTCCTTGGTGTGGAAGCCATACTGGCGCACTTCCTCCATTGGGAGGTTGATTCCTTGTTCCTGACCGCCCTCTTGACCGTGATCGGTTTCTCGGTTCACGATACCATCGTGGTGTTTGACCGTATCCGTGAAAACCTATATATCTACCGCAAGCTCCCCTATGAAACCGTGGTCAACCACTCGATCGTACAGACCCTGGTTCGTTCGATCAACACCCAGTTGACCGTCATGCTGACACTTTTCGCACTGGCGCTGTTCGGTGGCATTACCATCCGCCATTTTGTAGTGATCCTGCTGGTGGGTGTCTTCAGCGGAACCTATTCGTCGATCTTTAACGCCTCGCCCATCCTGGTAGTATGGGAAAACAAGGAATGGAAGACCTGGTTCAGGCGTAAGCCCGCTGTGTAATGAGTATTTCAATCGGATTAGTATGAGTGGGGTTGCCTTTTATAAGATAAGGTCAACCCCACTGTATTTAATAATCTATTTGCTAAAGTGTATCTACCGAATCGAATTTAATATATGCGTTCAATCCTCCCCATAGCATAACCTCTTCATGGGGTGTACTTTCAATAAGTTCGATATGACTACCCACCTACCAGGGCAGCCACCAGGTTTTGAAGGAATACCAGTATAAATGCCCCAAGGATCAAGAATGGGCCATATGGCAAGGCCATGAAAGCCTGATATTTGTGCGTGAGCAGGGAATAAATAATATAGCCCAAGCTGACCAAGCCGCCGACAAATACTGCCACGACCAGACCTACCAGGATCAAAGGCCAGCCGAGCATCAATCCAAGCACACCGCTAAGATTGACATCACCAAACCCCAACGCCACGTCATTGACCGGCTGTCCACGCCTGCGACTGACAAGCTTCATGATCAGTGCCCCGAGCTGGTACAAAAGCCACATCACTGCAAACCCAGCAACACCGCCAAGTAATGTATACATCCAGCCAACGCGCAGATAACCAACGATGATGCCCAAGGCCGCACCGCATATGCTGACCGGGTGCATGATCAGGCGATATTCCAGGTCAATTAGGACCACCACACCAAAGTAAGCCAGGACGACCATCCCCAACCAGTACCCTATCTTCACCGGTGGGTAAATGCTGATCAGGACTGACGCCACAATGTAGACGATTTCCACCAACCAAACCCGGAGGTTGCGACGGGTGTGGCAGGTTGGGCATTGGCGCGGCCAGAGCAGGTAGTTCACCCAACCCTGGGTTGTGTCACAGGCGATGCAAAATGGACGAGTCAGCTTACGGCGCAGAGGCAGCACATCTGCCAGGTAATTCACCAATGCTCCAAGCAACCAACCGGGGATAACCGCCAGAATGTTGATGTATGTTATCATAGCGAAGATTATAGCAAGTATTTATCGATTACAATGCTTTTTGACGCCAACATTACTGTTCTGTAAGGAGGATGTGATGGAAAAGTTGATCATCCAGGGAGGCTACCCGCTGAGTGGTGAGGTCACCCCGTCGGGGAACAAAAACGCAGCCCTTCCCTTATTGGCTGCCTGCTTACTTACTGACGAGCCGGTGATTCTGCATAACGTCCCCAACATCCGCGATGTGAACGATATGATTGCCTTGCTGCAGAGCCTGGGGGTGGAGGCGGAGAAGCTCGAAAATCACACCTGGAAGATCCACGCAGCTAATCTTTGCCCAGCCGAGCTGAAACCGGATCTATGCCGGCGCATCCGGGCATCGATCTTACTTGCCGGTCCGATGGTGGCGCGCACAGGCGACCTGAGGCTACCTCCCCCGGGAGGCGACGTGATTGGCAGGCGCCGGGTGGATACACACATCCTGGCTATCCGGGCGCTTGGCGCGCAGGCAGACTTTGACCGGGCAAACCGCGTGTTCGTATTTTCAGCTGGGAAGCTGACAGGCGCGGATATCCTACTGGATGAAGCCAGTGTGACAGCCACTGAAAATGCCATCATGGCAGCGGTGACCGCAAAAGGTGAGACCATCCTACGTAATGCTACCTCTGAGCCACACATCCAGGAATTATGCCACTTTTTGAATACGCTTGGGGCGAAGATCGAAAATATCAGCTCAAATACGCTGCATATCCATGGTGTCAATAAACTACATGGGGGCGAATTTACGATCGGGCCTGATTACCTGGAAGTGGTGAGTTTTATCGGTGCAGCAGCCCTGACGAGGGGTACCATTACCATTAACAATGCCGGGGCACATTACCTGGGCATGATCCGCCTGGTTTTTGGCAGGCTGGGCGTGGAATGGCAGGTGGATGGAGATAAAATTCTGGTCGGTCCACCCCAGAAATTGGTGGTCGAGCCAGACCTGGGAGATGCCATCCCAGTGATCAACGTGATGCCCTGGCCTTCCTTCCCCACCGACCTGATGAGCATCGCCATTGTCATCGGTACACAATCCAAAGGCAGTGTGCTGTTTCACGACTGGATGTATCCCAGCCGGATGTTCTTCACCGATAAGCTGGTTTCGATGGGAGCGCAGATCGTGCTGTGCGATCCGCATCGCTGCATTGTTCAGGGACCAACCCAGCTATTTGGAGAGACGCTCGAGAGTCCGGATATCCGGGCTGGCATGGCCCTCGTGCTGGCTGCCCTGACCGCAGAGGGTCAATCAGTTATCCGTAATGTGGGGCAGATCGATCGCGGTTACGAGCGGATCGATGAAAAACTAAGCCTTCTCGGCGCACGGATAGAGCGAACCGCTGAATTGTAATAAAACCTTGGGTTAATTCTTGGCTGCCTGGCCAATCACATCCAGAAATTGGGTTACGATGGTACGCAGCATTGGTTCAGGCAAGGCACCTACCTGGCGGTGAATGATCTTCCCACTGGAAACGAAAAGTATCGTGGGAATCCCCTGGACACCATACTTCATCATCCATTCCTGATTTTCATCCGTATTAACCTTGGCAATGATGACCTTCCCGGCATTCTCCTTGGCGATCTTGTCGAGAACAGGTGCGATCATTTTACATGGGCTGCACCAGGGGGCCCAGAAATCGACGATGACCGGAATGGGTGAATTCAAAACGGTCTTTTCAAATGCTGCGTCGGTTACATGAATGGGTTCGTCAATCATTGAATCTTCTCCAGGAAAGGTTTCTAGGTTAGATGCAATCCCAATAAAATCGTTGCACTGGGCGCTATCCAAGTGAGTTACACATCGGGGTCAATGATCTGGTAAGTGCTACGGATATCGGCGGATGAGCGCAGCATGGCGCTAACCGAGCAATACTTCTCTTCTGATAACCGGATAGCGTGCTCAACTGCCTTGGGATCAATATCCTTGCCGAAAATTAGATATTCGACTTCAATCTCACGGTATACTTTGGGGAAATCTTCCGCTTTCTTCCCTCGCACTTTAACTTTTAAGCCTCTTAAAGGTTGGCGCTTTTTCACGAGAATATCGACGATATCCACGCCAGTACAACCTGCCAGACCAACCAGCACAAGCTCCATGGGTGAAATCCCTGGATTATCAGCCAGCGTACCCATCTGGACGATACCACCCGCTACATTACGCCCAATAAAGGCCCCGCCCGACTGCCATTCGGCTTCAATCTCTCGCCATTGCTCTGCCATTGTAAAATCCTTCTTTGAAGATGAAACAAGTATAGCATGACCGCTATCAATTGTCAGGTATAATTTTGCGTGATGTTCAGCCAAGCAACCCAAAACGTATCGAATTATTCTATCGCCACCCCGGTGTACGAAGGTCCTCTGGACCTGCTGCTGCAATTAATTGAGCGGGCAGAGCTGGACATCACCAAGTTATCCCTGGCTCTGATCACCGACCAGTATCTGGATTACATTCACCAGCTCACCGACCTGGCAGCCGATGAAGTCTCAGCTTTCTTGGTGATCGCAGCCAAACTACTGCAGATAAAATCTGAAGCGCTGCTGCCGCGCCCTCCCCAGCGTGATCCTGGTGAAGAAGACCCAGGCGAAGCACTGGCCAGGCAGCTGATCATATACAAACGGTACCGGGAGATTGCCATGATCCTCGGGGAGCGGGAAGCCAAGGGGTTACACACATACCTGCGGGTGGCACCTCCACCGAAGATCGAAGGCAGTTATGACCTGACAGGCATCACCATTGAAGATGTCGCGGCAGCCGCCCAGGAGATCTTCACGAATTTGAGTTTCCCAGATGCCCTATATTCGGTCGTGCCCCCCGCCCGAGTGACCATTCGCGAAAAGATCAGCTTGATAACCGATTCGCTGCGCCATCAGAAAAGCGTATCCTTCAGGTCATTGGTTAACCACGAAAACTCGAGGCTGGAGATCGTCGTGACATTCCTCGCCATGCTCGAGCTGATTAAACGCCACCTGGTGCGCGTATCGCAGGATGGCTTGTTTGGCGATATCTCGCTGGAAGTCTCAGAAGCCTGGGATGACCTGGAGGAGATCGAGATCGAGTTCGGCGAATAAAAACAGTTCAAGACCCAGGAACGGCTATGGTTGGAGAATCCAGGATCAAGGATACCGGACAGTGGTCAGAACCCATGATATCGGTGTGGATGATCACATCCTTGATCGATGGGACCAGCGCCTGAGAGACCAGGAAATAATCCAAGCGCCATCCAGTATTGTTCCTGCGAGCATTGGCTATATACGTCCACCAGGTGTATTGGACGCGGTCGGGATATAAGTAACGATAGATGTCCACAAATCCGTGCTCCAGATATTTATCGACCCAGGCGCGCTCTTCAGGCAAAAAACCGGATGTGTTCACATTGGCCTTGGGGTGACGCAGGTCGATCTCGGAATGGGCTGTATTGAAATCCCCGCAGATCACAATTCTCTCGCCGGCCACATGCATTGCATCGCAGATATCGAGGAGCTCAGCATAAAAGCGGAGCTTGAACTCCACGCGATCCAAGCCCCTTTGCCCGCTTGGAAAATAAACATTGAAGAGCCAGAAATCTGGGAATCTGAGACGGATCACCCGGCCTTCACGGTCGAATTCCGGGTTCCCGATTCCGAGATCAAACGATATTGGAGTGTACGAAGAGAAGGCCGCAACACCGCTGTAGCCTAGTTTTTCAGCCGGGTTCCAATATACTGAATGCTGGTTAAAATGCTCGTGAAACTCGGCTGCCACCTGCTCGGGGCGGGCCTTGATCTCCTGCAGGCAAAGCACATCGGGTTGCTCTTGCGCCAGACGATCCCAGGCGCCTTTGTTGAGCACTGCACGAAGCCCATTCACATTCCAGGTAGTAATCTTCAATCAAGACCTTCCATCAAATGGATCGGAACCACAGCTAAGCCAACAATTCCTGGCCCCGTGTGCACACCCAGAATAGGTGAGATACGCAAAATTTCAATTTTTCCAACATTCACTTTCGATTTTACGAGCTCGGCAAGCTTATCGGCATACTCAGAAAACTGACCATGCATGACAGAAACCCACAAAGGCGTTTCAGTGCCATATATTTTTACGATATAATCAACCATTCCCTCAATTGCCTTGGCGATTGTGCGTTCCTTGCCAAGCGTCGAATATTTCCCGTCAGACTTTTCAACGTGAATGATGGGCTTGATGTGCAATATAGAGCTAGCCAATGCCTGAACCCTGCCAATCCGCCCACCGCGCTGTAAATATTCTAATGTATCAAGTGTATATATCACTTCAGTTGCATTGCGGATTTTTGATAACCGGTCTAGGATAAATTCTATATCCTTGCCCGCTTTCGCACTGATCGCCGCGGCGAGTACCTGAAAGCGCTCACCTCCAGACAGTGTCAGACTGTCCACTATATGGATGGCCTTATCGGGCATGTGCGCAGCACCTAATCGAGCAGATTCTATTGTCCCACTCAAACCCGATGAGATATGGATCGAGATAATTTCTTCTCCAATATCTACCAATTTCTTATAGATACCAGTGAAGATCCCAGCCGAGGGTTGTGAGGTGGTAGGAATTTGAGGAACCATATTCTTTAGCCGGGTGTAAAAATCATCTGGTGATAATTCGGAAGAATTTACCTCACCATCCGGAAACTGGATATATAACGGTGCAACCTCGATATCCAATCCTTCGGCTTCATCCTCTGATAGGTCTGCAGCACAATCAGTAACAATTTTCATTAATTCTTGACTCCTTTAGGTAGATGCAATTTGCTCAAATAACTTAATAGGCTGAATTGTAACAGCTAGTCGTTAGAATACAAGAAGAATAAGGCGATAATATGTTAAAATCATCAATCTCTAAATTAAAGATGGATATTTATTTGGGCGCTCTTGAAAGGTAAACAACTTCCATGAAGCAGATCATCTCCTCCGTTAAAGGCACGCGTGACTACTATCCTGAAGACATGGCTATGCGCAACTGGCTGTATCAGGCCATCCGACAGGTGTCCGCTTCTTTTGGATACCAGGAATGGGAAGCCCCCATGCTGGAGTCGATCGCCCTGTATGCTGCCAAATCAGGCGAAGAGCTGGTCAACCAGCAATCGTTCGTCTTCCCTGACCGGGGTGGTGAGCTGCTCGCCTTGCGCCCGGAGCTTACCCCCAGCCTGGCTCGTATGGTTGCGCAGCGACAGAATCAGCTGGTCTTTCCTTTACGCTGGTGGTCGTGGGGGCCGTTCTGGCGTTATGAGCGCCCTCAACGAGGCCGGACGCGTGAATTTTTCCAGTGGAATATCGATCTGATTGGCGTTGATACCCCCGAAGCCGATGCTGAATTAATTGCTATTGCAGCCAATTTCTTAAAACAAGTGGGGCTGACACCTGAACAGGCAGTCATCCTGGTAAATGATCGACAGCTTACCAACGCGGAACTGGAGAAATTAGGCATCCCTAAGGAAAAACTGCCAGAATTTTTAAGCCTGATCGACCGCCGAAGTAAGATGGAGGCAGCCGAATGGGACGCCAACGCGATTGACCTGGGGATGGATAGTGCCCAACTGGCCGGTATGAAGACGTTTTTAAATGACCCCGAGCTATGGAGGAAATCAGCCGCACTGGTGCGGTTGTTCACCGCCCTGGAGTCTCTTGGGGTGAGTGATTACGTCAGGTATGATTCAAACATCATCCGTGGTTTGCTGTACTACACCAGCATCGTGTTCGAGGCATTCGCAGTGAATAGTGACATCAGGCGGGCTCTACTGGGGGGTGGGCGGTATGACAACCTGATGGAGCAGGTGGGAGGTGCCCCAGTGCCGGCGACTGGGTTCGCCATGGGTGACCTGGCGATCGGATTACTGCTGCAATCTCTCGGGCTGTTGCCGGAGGAGATCAAGAAAACCCCGGCAGAGGTGTATGTGACCGTATTTGATGTCGAGCGACAGCCCTCTTCAATGGCATTTGCAGCCAGCCTACGGGAGGCTGGCTTGAAAGTCATCTGCAGCCCGGAGGTGAGCAAGCTGCCAAAACAGTTTAAATACGCTGACCGGATTGGTGTGCGTCTGGCGGTAGTCATCGGTCCTGACGAGGTCGCCAGAGGATCGGTGACCGTGAAAGACCTGGCAAGCGGTGATCAACAAACTTTTATCAGGGCTGAAGCTGCACTTGAGATCAGGAAATTGCTGGACAACCAGGACAGCCTGTAATTAATAGATCTCGTTCAGAGCGCTTGTAACTCAACCAGCAGCGCAGATTACTGCTGATCAAGTGGTTGAGCGTAGTCCCCACCTTTTGTTGTTGGAGAAGTTCGAAACCCATCAGGCGCTCTCGCAGAAGGGAGATTTCGCAAGAAATCTCTTTTTTTAAGAATTATTGTCAGAACATGCAAAAACCAACCTCCGACTTTGATTTTTCTATTAGTGGGAATCCACTTAGTTGATAGAGGATTATGGAAAAGAAAGGTTGGCGCCTTGGTTACAATCATTAAAGTAGATATCCGGCCGGGATTCGGTCACTGATATCCTGCAACTAAAAGAAAACCCGTCATGAAAGATCACAGCAAAAACATAGGTACCGACAGCCGCAGTGTCGGGGCGTGGATATATTTTGTACGGTTTGCCTAAATGAGATCGGAGTTCAGGCACTGTTTCCATCGGCAGCCTGGTTTCTAGGCTGGGATCAGTTGTCACCCCAGCCATCGATTGATTGAGCGAACGCAGGATCTTTACCACCGAAACATCGTAACGCGCCAAACTACCGATCAAGATAATCAGAAAGATAATACCCGCGGTAAAAGCCAAGGTCCGTTGCCCACGACCGGTCTTCCCCTCTAAATAATACTTGATGAATTTGTTGGCTATCAGACGTAGAATTACTGCGAAAATAATAAATGCGCCGGTTGCCTCCAATAGGCCGATGATTGAGATTGAGGCAATAATGGGGTCGGTTGTGACAGAAGATATGTAAAAGAAATAACCTAATAATAACAGTAGCTCAACCGGCACCCAACCAAAAGTAATCCCCTCATAATCTTCAGTGAACCAACCAACAAATAATCCCTCCATGCCTGCAATAATACTCAAACCTCCCCAATAAAACCACAACCGAGGCCAGTCCATGCCTAGACGCTGGCTGGGTAAGGTGATCAGATTTATCGTGGACATCGTCCAGGTAAAAATAGATGCTGCCAGGATTCCTGTTAAAGCACATATCCACATGCGCTGCCAGCGAACATGGCTCGTCTCTTGTCGAATATACAACCTGATACTTTGGATTAATTTGCTGGTCATATTCCTTCAATTGAAATGAAACTGAAGAAGGCTATGGGATTATCCTAATCGTTAGTTGTTACACGCCATTATACTTTTACGAAGGCGAACTTACGGGGTTTTTCGGAATCACATCATCAAGATAAATCATAAATGGCCACCAGGGATCTAGAAACGCATCAAAACAACGATTGTTTGGAATGTTAAGACATTATTGTGTAGAAAATAAAACCTGGAAAATCTTACTAATCATGCTGCTTGTTGCTCCATTACAGTGTACTCCACTGAGACACAAGGGGCTAAGGACACCCTGAACGGTTGTGATTTTTAACCCACCGAAAATCACGGTGCCGCCTTAACGCAGGTGATGGTGACCTCCATGGTCCGTCCTGTAGACGTAGGAAATCACTCCCAAAAATCAACATCCGACCTCAACTATGGTTTTTTTTACAAATGGAACCTTGAGCACCATATATTCGCCATTTTATGGACTCTAAATATGCCTTAATGAATCATAATTACCTAACCAACAATTGGCTTAAAAATATGAGCTCAATAGGTAGTGGCGTGAGAAAATGATCCATTACCTGTATAGCGTATTTTGCTGCAAAACCAAGGGGGCTGTTTTCGCGAGCGGGTTGCGTAACTTGATGCTACACAGCTAATATGAACTGAGCACTTGAAGTAGGCGGGATCGAGATCGTGTGACCCAGCATCCACTCAAAACTCGGGCATCTGTCTAGAAATCAGGCCGTATAAAGAACATATACGTGACCAGATAGCGTAATCCCGGTCGTGATTATCAGTGTAAAATTTTTTAAATACTATGCACAACTAAATTTACCGCAGGGTAGTGTTATTTGCACAAGTTAAGCCCTAGAAGTACAGAAAGGAGTATAGAATGAGCAACAGATGGTACCTGAGTCGAAAGGTATTACAGCGAAAATACTTTCGACGGTTGATCTTGGACCTGAGATCGAGGGCATGGCAAGCCGCCAGTTTCGTATGCGTATGTTTACCTTTGAGCCTGGAGCTGTCTTTGGCCCGCTTCACGACCATAAAGACAGACCAGGCATCGTCTATATACTACAAGGAACGATCACTGATCATCGAAATGGAGT